>JBDSNK010000185.1:0-8166 GCA_039915385.1 Dokdonella sp. | reverse complement strand
TGAGAACCTGCGCCCGAGCCTCATCTATCTCGCTCTCAGCTCGGGCCTCGCTCTCGCGCATGCGTTCGATCATCGCAAATCGTCTCGCTGGTGGTTCGACAACGTGTTTGCAGAACGCTCGGTCATCACCGCGACGTTCGTGCTCAGTCTGTTCCTGCTCGCGCCGGTCCTGATCATCCGCCAACAAAGCGAATGGGCGCGGGACCTCAGCTCGCACAGCGTGAATCTCGTGCTGATCGCGATGATGATACTGCTGCGTATCACCTTCGCGACCTTGCTGCGCTATGGCCGATTCCACGGGACAGCCGTCGCAAAATTCGGCAAGAAACGCGGGCGGGCTGGCGCGCCCGGCTCTTGACCCGCGTCGGCACTTTGCCGGCAGGACACGGCTCGATGGCCATCTGGCTCTCCTGGCAGGAGGGATTCACTCGCGGCCCTTTTCGGCAGCTGACAGAGCATCGGGAATCAATTCCCTTTCACGAATACCCGCGCCACACTATTTGCGGGGCGCTGGCACGATGCGGTCGGCGAGCACGAGCTCGACCTCGCCCTGTTTGTCCGCGCGCATGTAACGGAGCGGCAGCCGGGTGCCGGCAGGCCACTCGCGCAGCCGCTGACGCCATTCCGGCAATGTATGCGCAGCAACCTTCTCGCCACCGATGGTCGTAATGCGATCGTCCGCGTGCAGGCCTGCGCGCGCCGCGGCACTGTCCTTCGCCACATCGGCGACCTTCAGCGCTTCGCCCTCACCCAGCACCCACAATCCACTGCGATCGAACTCGTCCGGCACGCCGAACTGCGCATTCGGTGCGAGGTACATGCGCTTGGCCACGTAGTCGAAGGCGACGGTGAAGCGCTTGAGCACGCCGCCACCGAGATTGCCTGAAATGTCTGGCGACGCGAAGGCGCCCTTGTCGCCCGTGTAAATGTCGCCGGCAATGCCACTGATCGCGATGTCCCCGAGATTGAGCGTTCCAAGGCGCGCGGGACGGCCACGCGAAGGACCGCCGACACCCCAGCCGATCACGCTCTCCGGCGCCGCCTGGTATTTCGCGACAAGCGCGTGTTCGCGCGCGAACGGCGAGTGCAGGGTCAGCGAGACGCGTGAGCCAGTATCGACACTCAGGCGCACCGGCACGCCATCGAGCGTTCCTTGCACGATCGGAATGCGATCGGCGAGATCGAACGGGATCACCGTAGCGCCTTGCGGCGGCGAAAATTTTGCCTGCTCGGCCAGCACGAGCTCGTGTTTTGCATAGTCGATCCTCACGCCGAAGCGGCGGAACATTTCGTAGCCGACGAGACCGTCGCTGGCCACACCCTCGACCGCCGACAGTTTGCCCAGATCCATCACGGCGAATACGGGCTTCTCCAACACTGCGCCGCCGATCCGTACTTCCTTCGCATGCGCGAACGATACGTCGACAACCTCGTCGCCGACGCCGCGCCCCGCCAACTTGCCTTCGCTGGCAAGCCCGAACTTCCTTGCAGACGCCGGCGTCAGCAGGTTCGCACCGCCAGTATCGACGAGGAAGCGCGCGGGCTTGCCGTCGAGTGAGCCATCAACGTAGATGTGATTGCTGAAAAGCTCGAACGGGACACGCGTGATGCCACCGCCTGTTTCAATATGCGCCGTCGCAGCCATGGCCGGCATTGCGAAGTCCGCATTGGCGATGGCAGGGTTCAGGACGACGCGCTCCAAGCGCACTTCGCTGCGGTTGCGCGCGTCGGTACGACCCGCCGCGTCGGTGAGGTCGCTGCTCGAATGGAAAGGCAGGCGAAGGCCGTCGACCTCGCGCCAGTCGTCGAAAACGGTCGTCGCCGTGTCTGCGCCTTGCTTCTGCACCGTACGTGCGAGCAGGTGCGTAGCGGTCTCGAACCACAACGTGACCGCGTCGCCACCCGCGGGCGTCACAACCACCGTGTCGTACTGCTGGTGCTCGAATTCGCGCGACTCGACCTTGCCGTACGTCGCTGCAATCCGCTGTGGGTACCAGTAGCCGCGCGCATCGAGCCATGCCTGGCTGCGTGCGCGCTGCACCGCCTCGGGCGCATCCAGTGCGGCGACCTCGCCACCTGGATCGCGCTGCCAGGCGACCTTGCCGTCATAGCCGTCGGCGCCCTCCACCGGCCCCAGCTTGTAGTGGTCCGACGAACGGCCACTGGCGAGGTCCTGCGTCGCCTCGAACGTTCCAGAGAGACCACCCGCGGTCAGGGTGCCGTGCTCTTGCATGCTTTTCAGCGCATCCCAATGCACGCCACCGCTGGCCGCCTTGCTGTGGGCAAAGAGATTCGCCGCCTCATCAGCTTGCGCGCCGCCAGCGCCGCCCAGGGCCAGCGCAAACAGTGTGAATGCGATCGTTTGTTGCGACATGTTGCTTCTCCGATGATGCGACGCTTGCGCACTTGCGCTGCTTGCATGTTGATTGAATAATCATACTAATTTTCAAACAAGGCAAGCCAACCAATGGCACAGAAGAAACGCGGCGTCATTGAGGACGCGGACGAGATCGGCCTGCTCGCCTCGCCGGCTCGGATCGAGATCGTCGACACGCTGGAAGCGCATGGGAGCGCCATTTCGGTGGCCGAACTCGCACAGCAGCTGGGGCGCCCCGCGGATGGCCTCTACTACCATTTGCGTCAACTCGCGGATGGCGGCTTGATCGAGGAGCTAACGGGGACGGAAGGCCGCCTCTATCGCTCCCGTTCGCGGACGGGCGATCGTCTGCGGCTGCGCTATCGTCCGGGCGATACCGCAAATGCCGAAGCCGTCGGGCGCGTTGCGGCGAGTGTGCTGCGTGTCGCCGGTCGCGATTTCGCGCGCGCGCTGGCCGATCCTGACGCGGTTGTCGAAGGTCCGCAGCGTGAACTGTGGGCGGCGCGCGGCAAGGGCTGGGTCGGCCCGGCAGAACTCGCCGAGATGAATCGCCTGCTGTCGCGCATGATGGATCTGCTGCACAGCCCGCGCTCCGCGCGCAGAAACAAGCAGATCGCCCTGTCATGGGTGCTTGCGCCGATCAATTCCAAACCGGCGCGACGCACGCGCGCGACGTGACGGCGACCGGCGTACGCAAGGCGGCCTGCTAGACTGGATGCCTGTCCAACACACACTACCGCCATGAGCGCGCCGAAAAGCACGAAGAAGATCGTCAAGAAAACACTTGGGCCTGCGGTCAACCAGGTGCAGGCCGAGGATGCCGTCCGCACCTTGTTGCGCTGGGCCGGTGAGGATCCTGCGCGCGAGGGTCTGATCGACACACCCAAGCGTGTCGCCGAGGCGTACCGCGACTGGTTTTCCGGCTATGCGATCGATCCGGCCGAATACCTCAGCCGCACGTTCGAAGAGGTCGCCGGCTACGACGAGATGATCGTGTTGCGCGACATTCATTTCGAGTCGTTCTGCGAACACCACATGGCGCCTATCATCGGTCGCGCACACGTCGGCTATCTGCCGACCGACAAAGTCGTGGGTATCTCCAAGCTCGCGCGCGTCGTCGATGCGTATGCGCGCCGCTTCCAGGTGCAGGAAAAGCTGACCGCGCAGATCGCGCACTGCATCGGCATGGTGCTGAAACCGCGTGGTGTTGGCGTGGTGATCGACGCGACGCACCAGTGCATGACGACGCGCGGCGTGCACAAGACCGGCGTGTCGATGATCACCAGCCAGATGCTCGGCACGTTCCGCGAGGACGCGCGCACACGTGCGGAATTCCTGCGCTTCATCGATATCGACGGGCCGCGCTGAATTCTGCAGCGTCGATGCCAGCCACATCAACGCCCGTCGGTGCATTCGGCCGAACCTGCGCATCCGTTCGACTCAAGCCGGCCCTATCGGCAACAACGTGCTCACTCCGCCCGCCAAGGATCGGCTATCGTGCGCGCTCCCCGCACAACCCTTCCGGCTCGCCCCATGGATCCGACCGTTCAAGCTGCGCCGCGCCGCGCCGCACTGATCTTCATCTTCGTGACCGTGCTGATCGACATCCTGTCGTTTGGCTTGATCATTCCGGTGCTGCCGCACCTGATCGAGAACTTCCTGCACGGTGACATTTCGGCGGCGGCCCGCTGGTACACGGGTTTCGCGAGCGTGTTCATGGCGATGCAGTTTGTGTTCACGCCGATCCAGGGCGCGCTGTCGGATCGCTTCGGACGAAGGCCGGTGATCCTGCTGTCGAATCTTGGGCTGGGCCTCGACTTCATGATGATGGCGCTGGTCAATTCGCTGCCGCTGCTGTTCATCGGCCGCATCATCTCAGGCATCACGTCGGCGAGCTTCAGTACGGCGAATGCGTACATCGCCGATATCACGCCTCCTGAAAAGCGCGCGCAGGCGTTCGGCATGATCGGCATGGCGTTCGGCCTCGGCTTCATCGTTGCGCCATTCATCGGCGGCCATCTCGGCGCCATTGATGTGCGCCTTCCGTTCTGGGCGGCGGTTGCGATGAGTCTGACGAATTTCACCTATGGATTCTTCGTGCTGCCCGAGTCCCTGCCTGCTGATCGGCGCACCGCGCGCTTCGACTGGTCGCACGCAAATCCCATCGGCACACTCGCCTTGCTGCGCCGCTATCCGCAGGTGCTCGGTCTGGTCGGCGTGCTGTTCCTGATGGCGTTCGCGCATATGGTCTATCCGACCACGTTCGTGCTGTACGCGGACTACCGGTTTGGTTGGGGCCCCGACATGGCCGGCAATACGCTCGCGTTGGTTGGCCTGCTCGCTGCGATCGTTCAAGGTGTGCTGATCAAGAAGATTATCGGCGCACTCGGCGAACGACGGACACTTCTGTTGGGACTTGCGTGCGGCACGCTCGGCTTCGCCTTGTACGCGATGGCACCGTCGGGCTACGCGTTCTGGGCGATGATGCCCGTCGCGGCGCTATGGGGCATTGCAACGCCGGCCGCGCAGTCGATGATGACGCGATGTGTGGATCCGCGCGAACAGGGTCGCCTGCAAGGTGCAGTGGCAAGCATGTCGAGCATCGCCGGCATCATCGGCGCGCTGGTATTCCCGTCGATTCTCGCTGCGGTCGCCTCGTCCGGGCGCCGCGACGTGTGGGCTGGATCGACGTTCTGGCTCGCCGCGATCATCGTTGGAGGGGGCGGCCTGCTCGCATGGCGCGTGTCATCGCGCTTGCCCGAAACGACAACGACAGGCGATGCACTGGCCACCCCGCCGACGATCGTGCCCGCCGTCGTTTCCGACGCAGACGAGCTGCAAGTACAACCAGCAATCGACAACCTAACGAAGTGAATCGCGTACACGACACTTGCACATTGCAACTTCGCGGCGTAAGGTGCGCGCCGCTCGCGTCATTACGACGTGAATTCGAGACCACGATTTCCATGCAGAAGATTTTCAGCCATCCGGGACATTGCCCACTGCGCAAACAGCGCGGCGATGTCTCGTGCCGTCTGATTGAGGGCAAACACACGCGATCGGTCTGACCCTGCATGCATGGGAGATCGGTACGCCGATCTCCCGAGTGAAACGAACGCCCCCGGGAGGCTTGCCCCCGGGGGCGTTTTGTTTATGGCCATGGATGGCCGGTATGGCGGCAATGCAGGAGCAATTGCCGGCAGGCCATGGATGGCGGGTATGGCGTTCGTAACGGAGTGAACGAATTCGGCGGCAACGGCCGCCAACGAATTGACGCTACGCGAGTGGCGTCAATACGCGAATGATGAAACGAAGTTCTGCAGCGGAGCGGGCTCGCGAGTCCCGCCTGATGCGCCCGGCCGTGCCGGTGCGCATGTCGTGGAACGCACGCCGTCATTCGCGCGCGGGATGGTCGCTCAGCGGTCGAGCCGATGGCACACGCCATCGTACGCAGGTTCGAATCCTGCCCATCCCACAAAGGTAGCTCATCTGGTTAGAGCAACGACCTGTTAAGTCGTCTGTAGCGGGTTCGAATCCCGCCCTTGTGTGCATTGCCTGTTGTACCGGGACGCAAGTCCCAGCGGGAACACCCCGCGCGATAGTGATCGCGGCACGCAGTTTCACGCGCGCCGTGCTCGCCTTCGCAACGTCGTCATCGGCTGCGTCGCGGTCGGCGCGATGGGTCAACGCAAAGCCGCGCGCGTATCACTGTGGAAGGAATTCCACGGCGCCACGCGCAACGCGATGCCGGACCCCGTCGCGCTCGCCGCGGTGCCCCGGTTTCGTCGTGGGGTGTTCCCACCCTATTGCTTTTCGACCGGAGTCCGCAGCGCACCCCGGTCGATATCGATGCTTGCGCTGCTCAACGAATGAAGGAGATGTGTGATGAAGCTGTGGAACAAGGTCGTGGTCGGCGACGGCGAGCGTGGCCTGGAGTATCGCAACCGTCGGTTCGTGCGCGTGCTCGTGCCGGGCGTCTATCGTTACGTGAATGCGTTCGACAAGGTCGATGTGCGCGTGCTCGATCTTGCGCGCGCCGAATACGAGGGCAAGGATGCCGATGCTCTGATCGAACGTCTCGGCACGACCCTCGGTGACACGTTCGTCCTGGCCGACATCGGCGTCAACGAAGTCGGCCTGGTCGTGAAGAACGGCAAACTCGAAGACGTGCTCGCACCGGGCGCACGCAAGTTGTATGGACGTACTGCCAGCGAGATCGCGATCGAGCGCGTTGCGCTCGCCAGCGATCTTGAAGTGCCGGCGGCAGTCGCCAAGCGTCTGCGTCAGCTCGGTGCGCTCGCGCGCGTTGCGCTGGTCGTCGACGTCGCTGTCGAGAACGTCGGCCTCGTGTTCGTCGATGGCAAGCTCGCGCGTCAGCTGGGACCGGGTGCGTATGCGTTCTGGAACTTCCAGAAGAACGTCAGTGCGATCGTGGTCGACATGCGTGTGCAGGGTGTCGAGGTTTCGGGTCAGGAAATGCTGACTCGCGACAAGGTTTCGCTGCGCGTGAATCTGGCGGCGAGCTATCGCGTCACCGATGCCGTTGCATTGCGGACCAAGGTCGCGAAGTTCGACGAGTTTCTCTATCGCGAACTGCAGTTCGGCCTGCGCAAGGCGATCGCGTCGAAGACGCTGGACGAACTGCTCGGCGACAAGGCAACGCTCGATGGCGATATCTTCGCGTACGTGCGCGGCCGCGTTGGCGATCTCGGCCTCGAAGTGCTCGGCGTCGGCGTCAAGGACGTAATCCTGCCGGGCGAGATGAAGGAGATCCTCAACTGTGTCGTGCAGGCGGAGAAGTCGGCGCAAGCCAACGTGATCCGTCGGCGTGAAGAGGCGAACGCAATGCGTTCGGCACTCAACACCGCGAAGCTGATCGAGGATAGCCCGATCCTGATGCGCCTGAAGGAGCTGGAGGTGTTGGAGAAGGTCACCGAAAAGATCGACAAGCTGACAGTGTTCGGCGGCCTCGAAGGTGTTCTCAATCAGCTGGTCAAGCTGAACCCGGGCGCCTGAGATGTCCCGTCGGCATCGAAATACAGCGCAACGTTGTCGCGAACCTTGAGCCGCCCCCAACCGGGCGGCTTTTTTTTGCGCGCGCTGAATTCGATGGCGCAATCGCTTCATCGCTCGCAGCTCGCGCACCCGCACTGGCTCCATGGGAAACGAGCGGATCGCGCGCCATCCGGCAAGGGTTTTGCGGACCGCACGTCTACTCGCAGGCATGTGCGCGATGCCGCCGTGCTGGCGCGCTTTCCGAGCCTCGCGCTTCCACCTGCGTACACGCAGTGTGCCTTTGCGTGGGCGCTCGCTGAGGCGCTTGCGCGCGCAACGCGCACGGTATGCTGCGAACACGTTCCCACGTTGCTGCGCGAGGGTCATTGCTCCGGCGCAGCGTGCGGGGCAAAGCCAAATGCGCGGACCACAAACATGGGGAGTGGCGATGAAGACCATCGGCTTGATCGGCGGCATGAGTTGGGAATCCACCGTGCCTTACTACCGCCTCATCAACGAGACGATACGCGAGCAGCTCGGCGGACTGCATTCGGCCGAGTTGATCCTGTACAGCGTGGACTTTCACGCGATCGAGCGTCTCCAGCATGCGGGCGACTGGAAAGCCGCAGGTGCGCTGCTCGCCAATGCCGCCGGCGCACTGGAGCGCGCCGGTGCGGATTTCATCGTGTTGTGCACGAACACGATGCACAAGGTTGCAGCGGACATCGAAACCGCGGTACGCATACCGCTGCTGCATATCGCCGATCCCACCGCGGAAGCAATCCACCTTGCAG
>JBDSNK010000172.1:0-16121 GCA_039915385.1 Dokdonella sp. | reverse complement strand
GGTCGGGGTGTAGCTCAGCCTGGTAGAGCGCTACCTTCGGGAGGTAGAAGTCGCAAGTTCGAATCCTGTCACCCCGACCAATAGAATCAACGATCTAGGCCGCCTCGCAAGGGCGGCCTTTTTTGTTCGTGTCAGCACCGTGTCAGCAAAACGCTCAGCGCGCCGGGTGGGATTCCGCAATCAACCTTGCGGGTTGGCCGAATTCTTGCTCCCCTACCTTGACGCTCGGACGCGATGCTCCGAGAGCATCCAGGAAGGGAGGCAACATGGCCGGTGTGTCAGTGAAAGTAGCCCAGCGAATCACCGCGGGCATCAAGAAATTCCAGCCGATCCTTGCAGCGGCAAAAGCGCGCGACGTCAACGAGTCCGATACCGTGGTCATCGTGACTGACGTTCTGCACGAGGTGTTCGGCTACGAAAAGTATTCGGATATCACATCCGAGCACATGATCAAGAGCACCTTTTGTGATCTCGCGATCAAGCTCGATGGACGACTCGCACTGTTGATTGAAGTGAAGGCGGTGGGGACGGAGCTCAAGGACCTTCACGTAAAGCAGGCCGTCGACTATGCGGCGAACCAAGGGTGCGATTGGGTCGCGCTCACAAACGGGATCTGCTGGCGTGTCTATCGCGTGATCTTCGGCAAGCCAATCGAGCACGAGCTCGTCGTCGATATGCACCTGCTGGACCTACGTCCGCGTGTTGACGCTGACATTGAGATTGCCGCATTGCTGGCAAAGGAAGGCTGGCAGAAAGAGCGACTGGGGGAGTATCAGTCGCAGCGCCAGGCGCTTAGCCGCTTCATGATCGGCGCCGTAGTGATGTCGTCACCCGTGGTCGACATGGTCCGCAGGCAGCTGCGACGCATATCACCTGACGCAAAGATTGATTCTGACGAGATCGTCAAAGTCTTACAGGATGAGGTTCTGAAGCGTGATGTTGTTGAAGGCGACAAAGCGACCGCTGCACGAAAAACAGTCGCGCGCGCCGAGAGTCGCGCTCTAAAGGCAAAGGGTCACAAGCAGGAATCATCGGACGAAACATCCGTAGATCTGATCGCCGAAGTGCCTTGACGGCGTTGCCCTATCGGTGTCCCACGCAGTACGGTCAGCCGCTGGGCGGGAACGCCACGTGTGCGCCTCGCGTGGTCAGGCGCGCCAAGTCCGGAAACTCCGCGGACGCCTCCTCGCGAAATCGCCTCATCGCGTCGGAGAACATTCGAAACGATCGAGCGCTCCCGATCTCGTGCGCCTTGTTGCCGCAGTGGGTGCACTCCCGCATCCAGCCTGCGCGTGTGCGGCTGATCGCGGTGGCGGTCCAGAATCCGCAACTCGTGCAGTTGTGCGGGACTAGCTCACGCGTATCCATGGCTGCGCCCGTCACTCTTTCATGGCTTGGTGGCGCGCCCTGAGGTCGAGCATCACTTTTGATTGCGCTGCGTTCCAGTCCGCACCAGCTCTTCCGGCTGATAGCTCTGCGACATCTCTTGCCCGTCCTCGCTCCACGTGCAAACCCACGCGTCCGGCGTGCCGCCGAGTGTCATCACTTGGCTGCTCCCGAGCGCCCGCACGGGCATGGCGGTAACAAATTCACCCTTGTTCATCGTCTTCTCCGGTCACTGCTTCATAGCTTCACGACGCGCCTTGAACCGGTCCAAGTCGCCCCGTAGCGCGTCCGCGCGATCCTTGATCAGCTGCAGCTTGCTACGCGCCCGGATCACGTGAGCGATCACGTCGGCGCGCTGCTGCAGCTCTTGGTCGGTCATTGGGCACGCCATCGGCTTGAGGTTCACGCAGACGTCTTTCGCGTGCTCAAGAATGCTGATTGCCGAAATGACCTTGCGCGCGTTCGTGTTGAAGCCCATGACCGTAGCTCGATAGGAAGGAAGTGACCCGCGTCATCGCTTGGCAGTCCGTCGCCGGCGAAACCAGGATCCATCCTGGACGCGAGTCGCCGACTCAGCGGGTCTGAGATTAGATTGCCGGCATCGGGGCGATCACGATGCGGCCGGGCGCCGCGCTGGCGTGTAGGAGATTTCTGATTGCCGTCCGCATGCTCAGGGCTCTCTAACGCTCTAACCCTTGGTGCCACCGGTCTTTTTATCGATCTCCGAATGGCCGCTCGTCAGCGGCTTCAACTCGGGAAACATGCCAACGAGAATGTCGCGCCGGCTTGCGCACCAGGCCTCGTGCCATTGCCTGAATTCTGCAATGTTCTTGCACGACGGGCACTTGATTGCGAAGTCGAACGTTGGGCATTGGGGATGATCGACTTCCCAGCCACATGTCGGGCACCTCAGATGGATGCCGACTGCAGGTCGGGGCCGCGGCTCGCGGTCAGTTGAGTCCGCCGCCTTGCTATCTACATCTGCGCCGCTCTCTAGCTTCGTCATGGGATTCAACCCCTCATACCAACGAGCATTGCATTCGTGGCCTGAACGTCACGGCGGTTCAGTTTCAACGTTTGCCTACTCGCAATGAGCGGCCCTACCGGGATTGGGGGATTGCCGACTCGGGTTCGCTATCAGTCGCGAGGGGTCGCGACAACGCCGGTCCCGAAGCAGTACCCGCAACCCGGCGAGCCGTCGCACGCGTGGCACCAGGTGAAGCGCCAGCAGCCGCGGTTCCGGTAGTGGCCTACGTGGCACCATAGGCACTTGCCGCCCTCGCGATCGACTGAGCCCGCCTGATGCAAGCCTGCGCACGGACGGCTGCAGCAGTCGCAAATGCCGGCCGGCAGTGATCGCAACGGCGGATAGGGACATAGACGCGGGTCGGTCCACGCGCGCGCCATGAGTTCGCCTCCGGTTGCGGGCGAAGCTAGGGCAGGTCAATCTCACCGGCCGAGATTGGCGTGAAAGCGCCACACGCCCGCAAAGACGCCGGTGTATCCTCCGCCGCAGCCGCGGACAGTCCGGGGATCAGGGATGGGGAAAATGTCCAATCGTCACTACGCGCCTTTTCTGGCGCTCTTGTTCGGGCTATTCGCGCAACCTGCGGGCGCGTTCTGGGATCCGCCGTACGTCACACCGACCACTGCTACAGCAAACGATATTGTCTCTGTCAACGAACACCTCGGCGTGTGTGATGCTTTCTTCTTCGAAGACGGATATCCACAAATCACGCGGAATGGCAGTGAGGTCAAAATTGTCTCAGCGGGCGTTCACCTCGATCCGGGAGACGACGGGTGCAATTTGCCTACGGGGACAGTTACCTATGAACTTGGATCGTTCCCGGCCGGGCACTATTCGGTAACGTACTATCTGAGGTATACAAATTTCTTCGGCCAAGTCCTTGATCTGAACTTGGGGACGGCTCCGTTCACCATAGTCGCAGCTCCCATATCGGCTGAGTCCGCCCCGACACTTACCGCGTTCGGCATCTGTGTCTTGATCCTCGCACTCATGGGGTTGTCAGTGTTAAGAATTCCACGGACAGGCCTCAAACGCCTTATGGGTTTTTCTGCTTGCCTGTTGTTTAACGGACACGCGAATGCCGCTCCGTCAAATGTAACAATCGAGTTCTCGTTGAACAATTCGCCCGGAGCCCCGACGCCGGCACAAGTAGTCAGCTACTACAACAAGTCACCTAGATCAGGTGCGCCACCGTTGCAGGCATTCACGGTGGTAACTCCGCAAGCGGTGGGGTTTTTAATCCCTGATAGGGCAACAGGAGATTTTTTGGATTGGCTCGGGCGATATGCCAACAGGAACTCCGCTCGCACGAAGTTGGAAGGAATGATGGCCGGCACGGTTGCGCCTGCAGACGTCAGTACTGCTCTCGCCGCACTACGGGCCGATCCATATGTTGAGTCCGCCAATGAGCCTCTGGTGATGGAAGCGACGTCCGTTTCGTTGCAAGGTTTTAGTGTGACGTCCAATACCGCTCCATTTTTTAGCAATGATCAGTATGGAAGAGATGACCTAAATATTGATGCGGCCTGGCAATTGGCGGGGGGCTACGCGTTAGTTGGTTTGATCGAATATGGAGTAGCTATTGATCATCCAGCCTTGCGACAATTCGACACTACACTCGGTCCCTTTACTGGCGGCAATTTCATCAAAGCTCTGTCAAAAGATGTGAGTTTCACCGGCTTGGTGGTTCCATCAAACTTTACCGTGGATGATGTCGATGAGGCGAAGCCAGTTCAGCCGGCCGACTCACATTGCACATCGCAAGTTCCAGCGTTGGTAGGGCATGGGACCCACGCGGCCGGCCTAGTGGCGGCAAATGGAGCCAGCGGCCAAGGCGTACAAGGCACTTGCAAGCATTGTGGCTTGAGCGTATGGAAGTACGGGCTGCCAAGATGTTTCGTGGGGACGCCGTCAGAAGTCCGTCTAACGGTTAACGGCGACGGAATCAGCCGCGCGCAAGCTCAAGCTGTCGACATCGGAGCGCAGATACTCAATATGAGCTTAGGTGCTCCGGCCTCTTCCGCCGGACTTGAGTACTGTCATGGAAACGCAACTTTGTCTGCTTGTCGCACGCTGAGTTATGCAAAATCGCGCGACACGATAGATGTCGCTTCCTCTGGGAACGACCGCACTGATTTGAAATTTCCTGCCAGCGATCCTAGAGTCATTTCAGTTGGAGGATACAATTCAGGCTTGGCGTTTTGGGACGAGTCACCAGGTGGAACAACTACATCGTGCCCATATCCCAACGACTCAGCATTAAATCCGAATACAGAGTGCGGATCGAACAAGACTAACAATACGGCGCCTGATCCCGGGTACAACCATCAGGAGTTGACGGCCGCTGCAAAGTCCGTCTTATCGACAACATATCCTAACAAAAATTGGAATTCTGTCGTTAAGTGCGGGGATCAATTCCAAGTCGCAGGAACATCTTGGGGCGATGGGATCGGCCTTTGCACCGGCACATCGATGTCAGCACCGCAGATTGCGGGCGTGGTCGGAATACTGCGATCCATCAACCCTCTGGTGCTCGCCGGGACACCGGAGCCTAATGGCCCTTGGGGTATCCGCGCCGTCCTCGCAAAAACCACCACTGAAGCAAGATTGGCACCGCCGCAGCCATGGAATTCCCTTTTTGGTTACGGGCATCCTGATGCGGCCGCGGCAGCGAGAAAAATGTTGGGGACTGTGGAAACGTTTCAGGTTCGCAACCGAGCGACCCCACTGTTTCGTCTGCATAGCGTCTATATGAAAGACTTTGCAGACGTCGCTTCGCCGCAATTCGCGCTTTCGCTAATGATCAATCAGGCTCACCAATATGTGCAGCCGACAAGTTACCCTGTATCTGGCTACACGTTTACCGACACTTATGCTGAAGTCCCTGGTTACATATTTCCGTACGATTCTGTCAATGAGGAGGCGCCGGCTAAAGCGCGTGCTCCCGTATACATTTTAACCACAGAATATAAGCCGCGGACGGAATATCCTGCGCTGGTCCCGCTATACCTAATGAGAAAGAAAGACGCGGCTACGGCCTTTACTCCAGACTATCTGCTTTCTACACCTTCGGACGTGCAGGCTATCCATGCCGCAAACTATGACTTGCTCACAATTCAGGGTTACATTTACGGGCCTTGCGGAGCGGCGAATGAGTCAACATGCGTGTTGCCGCCCGGCACCGAGAGGTTTTATCGGGCGTGCAAGACGGTGGACAACGACTGCGCGACGTTCCTTGAATCCGAGATCGGCCTGTTCCCCGGCTATACAGCCACATTCCCGTTACTTAGCGGCAGTCCCACACCCACGAAAACATTGCTGGGCTATGCGTACAAGTGGGGCGATAACGATCCCAACCCGACGCCAGGTGGACTCGCTGGCGATGGCCTCCCTGACGCATTCGAGTATGTGGTGGGCACGGATCCGACGCGCTTTGATTCCGACGGCGACGGGTTGCTAGACAAGGACGAATTTCCGATGATCGGCGTACCGATAAGCGATCCTTGTGCGAACCAAGCCGGTACCGGTACTAACGGACGGTATTGCCTCGCCGACAAGATCTTCGCGAACGGATTCAATCAATAGTCGTCGCAACGGAGACCTCGGGGTGCGGGCGAAATAGCCCGCACTCGTTGCCAGCTAAGCGGCAATGGCCAAGGCAGGATCATTCGCAGCCACGATCTTGATGTGCGAGCCCGGTTACGCCGCCTTCCGGATCATCGCCAGGACGTTGGTGCGCACGGCCTTCACATCGAGTTCGTCGCCATCTGTTTCATGCGGCGCCGAGCCCCGCTACTTATTGCATCTATAGATGCCAATGGTTGTCGTGAATATCTGCACTCCTACGGCCGCGTCTTTCCCGCTATTCATGATCTGGTACGAGTCGCCGCCAGCCTCGACCACATTCTTCGCTGCGTAGAAATGAACTTTGGACGGATGCGAGACTTCGAAGTACGCGGTTTTCAAAAACTCGCACTTGTCGGGTTCGGTGATCGGGCGAACCTTCTGCTGATCCGGCGTCATGTCCGGCGTTGCACAGGCCGACATGCTCATGGCCATCGTCACCGCGATACACGCTGCTATAGAAATTGCTTTCATTTTCATTCCCCTTTCACGACCGCCCGCGCGGCCACTCGCCATCGTAACGCGGCCAAGCCATCACGCCATGTGCAATCGCAGCGCCATCGCACGTAGGAATTCGCTTACTGCGGCGCAGTTTCCCGCTGCACCGGCACCTTAACCCATGCCTTGCACTCGCTGCGCTGTACTGCTGGCCGATCACGATTGCTCGGGTGAGCAGCACGACCTAGGGCAGCATGGCCTTGCGGCAGTAAACGGTCGGCTCATCCGGAATGCCTCAGTAGCAACCTCGGATTTTTGGCATCGCGTAGTCTGTGGCCGGGCGCTCGATTTGCAGGCCCGCCATCCGCTCGGAAATCAAGCGGATCGCGGGACCGTCGAGAAAGCGTCAGCGCAGCACGATCCCGCGGCGCGCGAGCTGATCGATGCTTCGCGCCATAGCCGCATCCTGTAGGTTCTGAAGGTTGATCGAATTCCACGGGGAGCCCCAGAGCTTCAGGAAGGATGCTGGCAGTACCGCAGGGCCTCGGATAGTCGCAAATTGCTCCGCCGTATCTGCGAGGGTCTTCAAGGGCGCCGACAACACGCCTGCGGCTATCTGAACGCTTTCGATTCCCGCCGCGTACGCCTCTTCGTCGGCAAAAAAGCTGTAGCCGGAATAGGTGCCGCCGATGACCTCTACGGCGAATTTGTCGCCGACGGAAAAGTCAGTCGACCCGTCCGCAACCGTGACCCGAAGGGCGTCAGAAACAAACGCCGTGCCGACGTTCGCTTCGCCGATGACACCTTTGCTCGGGGTGCGCAGTTCAAAGATTCCACGATCAGGATGTGCCGCGATGCATGTCGCGGTGTAGATGCCCTCGATTGCGTCTGGGCCAATACTCCCCACCGAGAGTGTGCCGTTTCCGGCGTTGCCAGAGGACGAGACAGACGTCGTGTATGCACGGATGAGAATGCTTCCGGCGCCGAGATCCTGACCCGCCGCTATCGTCACTACGTCGCGGTTCCTCTGCACGAGTACGTCCACAGCAAACTCGTCAGGCGACGCCCCTCGGGAAATCGCCGAACGGGCTAGGTTTTCGTATCCGCCCTGAGCCAGGGACTCAATCTTGCCGATGCGGCTATTGCTGGAATCTGTCACTTGCGATTACCTCAATTTTTGGGGGTTGGTGGGAAACTATTTGCTGCCAAGATGCCGCCGACCCGATACGACTTGTCAGCCATGAATTCCCAAGAGAGCAGAGGGGGTTTGTGAAAAGCGCAGAGCAGAGCCGTTTCGGGCAACTGCTGCTGCGCCCTAGGGACATGCATTTCTGTCGAGCACCGCGCTAAGGTTGCCCGTGGGGGTTGAAATTCTGCCTCCCAAAGGACCCGGTGGCCGCGAAATCAGAATCAGCGACCAGGTTCCGCCCTACTTCGCGCCTCGCCTCGCATTCGATTGCACAAACGCCAGCGCGTAGCCGGTTGCTTCGTGCGCGTCGCGGATCGGGAAGTAGTCGCTGACCATCTTCGGGAACGATTCGCGGAAGGCGTGCTCGTCGCTTTCCATGGACGCACGGGCGATGGCAAGCGCTCGCACGGGTGATTGCTCGGTGAACTTGAGCTCGTCGCGCAGGCGCCGCCACATGGCCCACTGAATCAGCACGCTGGTGCGGTAGCTCGCTTCCTTGCCGCGCTCGGTGGGCGGTGTGTAGGGCATGCCTGCTGCCGTCCATGCGCGTATCGTTGTGCGATCAACTTGCATGAGCGCTGCCGCTGCCGCCTGATTGAGTTCTGCGAGTGAGTCCGCCATGCCTATCCTGTTGTGGTGGAGTGAGTTCCGAGAAAAGTGGTGTGGAGTGCGTCTGTGTGCTGTTCTGACCCGCACCCAAGCGAGCTACGGCCGGAAGTACCTTTTTGTCTGCGAAATTTCCAATCAACCCCCGCCCCGTCGCTGACCCTGCGCTTGCGCCTTCCGGTCGAGCTTGATTCGGGACTCCATGCGCGAGCACACGCGACCGCAATACCGTTTCTTTGCCCGTCTGTGCTGAGGCATGACACGACCGCAGCACGTGCACACGCGCCTCATGGACGCCTCGGCTTTGACCTGGTGCCGGTCGGTTGCGGCGCACTCGGTCGTGGTCGCTGGTTTGCGTGATGGTTAACGCGAGACGGTGCGCCCTTGATCCGGTTGACCTGACGCACGGTCAAGCCAAAGGCCACGCCGTTGAAGTTGGTGCCCATCGCTTCATGTCCTCGGTAAAAGACCCTGCCGCCCAAGGGGATAGACGGCAGGGCGAAAGCTCGCGCGCCCTCAATCGGTAGCGGCGGCACGCACGAGTCAACCCCGCCGCTTACTAGAGGCCTAGGCTCGCGAGAGCGGCAGCGCTATGACGGCGTGCGGCGTCGCGATCCCAGAAGTTGGCTGCGGTTGCATCGGGCTCGATCGACGGCAGCACGACGCTGGTGGTCAGGGACTCGGGCACGAATGCAGGGCGGCGTTCCTTTGTGACGACGTCAACCTCCATCCATACGTCAACGCTATCGCCGGTGCCGTGGACGATGGCTTTGGATGTGTCGATCTGCCCGATGCTGGCGCGCCCGTGGAACGGATGCTCTGGATTGCCGATGCCCACGCGGCGGCGCTCGATGCGCTCGAGCACTGCACTCGGGAGACAGCGGACTTGATTCGGGCTCGGCACGAGCGGACGACCCGCGCGACTCAAGCGAACATTGGCTTCCGCGATTCCTTGCTCGATGGCAGCGATGCGACCCAAGGTCGACGCGAGAGCAGCGGCGTGCTTTGCGTACTCGGTGCGTATCAGCTTCTCGCCTGCCTCGCGCAGACCGTTCGCGCCTGTCGCTACGGCGTCGAGCGCCTTGGCGGTCTCTCGCTCCACTGCCTCGGTTGCCTTCTTGTGCAGCAGGCCGATGCGCTCATTGCGACGGTCGACGTCCTGTCGGATCTGCGCGAGTTTGGCGTCGGCGACGTTGACGGCCTTGTGATCGCCCTCGACGAGCGCTTCCTCGCGCTGGTGCTGGATAGCTGGGATGCCGGCTTCGATACCGGCGATGGACTTCTGTTCGTCGGCGATGGATGCCAACGCCTTTTCGCTCGATGCTTCAAACACTGGTAAGTCTCCGATGAGGGGGTAGTGATGTTGCTCAGGCTTCTGCGTGCTGGAACTTCTCGACGGTGCGGTCCCATGCGCCGGACGTCGGTTGCTTGCCGGTGCGTTCCGCCTCGATGCGCGCCTTGGTGCGCTCGACGACCGTGCCCCACAATCCACGGGGCTTGGCCTTGCCGATGTCAGCGAGTGCGGCCGCTCGAATGCGCAGCACTTCCGTCGAGACCTGCGGTGTCACTGCCTGCACGGGTGTTGGCCGGAAGGGCGGGACTACTGGGGGAGCGGGGCTCGCGATCGTGCTCGACTTGCCGAACGTTGCGAGCAGGTCGGGGATGTCTGCCACGGGAACATCGACCCACGCCGATTGCTTGCATCCGTACAGGACGACATCGTCTTGGTACTGCCGGACGCAGTTTTGATGGATGCCAGCGGCCCATGCCTTGTTGATGGAGGGCTGGCCGTCACGCAGGATCAAGTCGCCGTGTTTTGGTTTCATCGTGTTTCCTCTTGTCATCGCGCCGGGGCGGCGCTGTTGTGAGATTTGATTGACGCAATGCTTGAGTCGACTTCCGTAGTAGGAGATCGACATGGAAAAGCCCTCAGTGGTGTCGTCGATGAAGGATCAGAAGACGAATGTGACCTACCACGTGTTTGCGTATCGAACGCTCACGATGGGAGAGTTAGTTCAAGCTGTACGGTTTCAACAATCCCAGCAGCGAAAGAAGCCGAAGAAGGGCTCATCGATCGAGATCCACACCATCATTGGTCACAACGATTGAATCGACTTCTTTCGCGGTGAGCATTCGTCGCGCAACCCTTCGTGCGGCAAGGACCGCGGCCCACGCCTTGGCCGTCATCGCTCGCGCTGTTCCTTCGCAGGCGTAGATGATCTCGGCGACATCGATGGGTCTGTCCTTCATCGTTGCCGGGGCGCTGCAAGGCGATCAGCGATCCACTGGTCCACGGCGTTGCCATCCCAAGCCGTCGAGCGTCCGACGAGCTTGACGGGGCGTGGGAAGCCCTCTTCGTTGACCCAGCGGTACAATGTGGCTTTCGAAATTGCGCCCACGCGGGCACAGACCTGCTTGGCACGCTCCAATCGGCGTTCCATTCGATACCTCCAGAAACTTGGTTGTTGCGGATAAGACTTACGCGGGTGCCGAAGTCGGCAAATTCCAAAGCGCTCGGCGACCGTCTTCCCAACGCTCGCGCGTCGTGGCCGTCGCTGCATTCCAAACCTCGATGCTGTGCTCTCTCACTAACTGAGCCGTTCTCGCGGTGCGGGGTCGTCCCGTATTCAGTGTTGATTTAGATTCGCGTTGAATGAAGGGTCGCTCGGGATGCCACCACGATTCCGTCGACTGTCCACGTCCCTGCGTGCGACCCAACTTCGTTGCACGTACGTCGTCTGCGCCGTTGTAGATCGTTGCGGCAGCGAGCAGCCACCCACGCAGGACGAGCTCCGCCTCACGCGTTGCACGACGATAGAGCGATGCCCGTGTGCCGATTTGGATTGCGCGATCGTCGATCCCGATCTCGGCGCGCCGATACATGATCCTCGCCATCGCATCGCGACCGGCCCAATGCTTGTTCGGCAGTGGCAAGGTTTTGTGCAAGAGCTTCTCAAGCTCGATCCACGCATTCGCATCCTGCAGCGCGAACACTTGCAGCATGAGCAGGAACGGACCGATCAGACCGGCTTCCGTCATCGATGCAACGCCCATCGGGTCGGGGATCGCGTAGGAGACATTCACGACGCCCCCGTGTGTCGTCCAGGCATGTTGCCGGCGGCAGTGTCGCGATTCGTCGATAGACTTGCCCGCTTGCTCAGTGACGCGACCACGATGACGAACCGGCATCATGCAATCGGCGTCGATTCCAGGCTCAGCGCCGTGGACCTCGAATGTAGGTGGCGCCCAACTTGAGCCGTTGCCGAATGCACGCGCAAGGCGATAGCACGCACGATCGATCTCGCGCCATTCGCTGTCCGTGAATGAGCAACGGTCGCCGCGGCGTTCGCCTTCGCCCTTGCGCTTCCGATTGCCTGCACCACGAACAAGGTGCTGATCGATGCGACGACGGCGCGGCTTTCGTGACGGTGAAAACTCGGATGCCGCGGTCATTGGCTGAACCCAGCGGCAATAGATCCGCCGCACAGGTGTCCGCCGTTCAGTGGTCGAGGACGATCGTACGTGCGCGGCGTCATTTTCTTCCCTTCCCCCTGTTGGCGCCGCATGCCGAAACCGCCGGAGCCAACACCCGGCCACGCATGCGTGAGCATCCGACGCCTAGACGGCAACCTGAGCCATGGACGGCCAGTTCTCGGGCAATGGCGCACTGACCTGTGGTGGAGCATAGGGGGGTCGAAAAACTCGCGAACGCCGCGATGAATGTTCCCGTGGGCATGAGAATTCTGTCGCTCAAAGGAACCGCTTGCCGCGAAAAGACAACCGCGGCCAGCACAACCTAGGCACTGCCCAGGCACGACCCAAACCGGAACCGGCCCGGCCTTCGGCGATGTCCGGTGACCTTCCGCACTCCACCGTAGATTCCGGTGATGCCGATTCGAGCGGTCGTTCAACGGGCGTTGAACGCATGGTGCTAGTCCGGTGCTAGCACGGTGCAAGCATGGTTCATGGATGACGCATGGATGACCCGACGACGAGGCGAGTGCGCGCTTGCCGATGTTCTCGGTGCGCATGGTCGTTGGCTTGCCGGATCTGGGGTGGATGAAAATCCGCTCATCAGACTTCGGCATCGCCGAAGTATGTTTTTCCTTGTGGCGTCGAATGGTGGCTTCATCCACATTGCAACGACGCGCAAGGTCTACGTTCGACCAGCCGAACCATTCGGGATCGTTGAGCAGGATCGTTATTGCGCGGTCTTTGTCTTCCTTAGTGCGCCGATGCCCATGCTCCGCATTCGCCCCAACGCTGTAGAGGATCGCGTCGCGCTTCGTGACGGCTCGCGGGCATTTGTCAGCGGATGACCGCGGAGCCCGCCTGTCTCCGGCGCGTGACGTAACGGAATGCCCGAAACCGTTTCGTAACCGTTTCGCGGATGTCCGCCTCTCGCGTGGGAAAGGTTGGGCGGAAGGATAACCATCCCCCAAGCGTCCGCCCGTCACGTTGCGCAAGCGAAGGGGGGTTATAGAACGCCCCTTGTTGTCGCGCGCGGTAACGGTTGAGGTAACGCTGCGACCGTTACCACGGCGTAATGCGGGCACCCGGACTCGATGCGGACGGGATGCGGACGCATTGCGAACGCATGCACTCATGCGGTGGGCCTCCGCTGCGGGAACGCGATAGGCGCGCAGACCGGTGCGCGGCGCTCTGTGCCGAGCCGCGGGCGCCATAGGTGCGCCGGCACCACTATCAGCTTGCAGCCGCCTTGCAGCGTCATGGACTGCGGTGGGCAGGTGCGGTTGTTCCATCCCGGCGTGTGCTGCGTGAGCTTCAGCAGGTCTGCAGCGCGGGTGATCGCGGTCGGAACCCAGCCGGTTTTTTTTGGCGCCGAGGGCCGCCGAGCATCAAAAGCAGGCTTTCGAGCACAAGAGCCGACAGCAGGAACGCAAGCAGGAAATGCGAACACTGACTGGTAAATACTTTTAAGGTGTGCACGTGGTGCACAAGGAGAGGTCCGAAAAAGGCCACGACTTGTGCACGTGGTGCATAAGTCAGGCTGAACCGATGCACCTGGTGCACAAGCAAACGCCTGACTTGTGCACGTAGTGCATAGGGCTTGTGCACGTGGTGCATAGGGCGACGTGTTTTTCATGCTGCCCTCCGGATGCCGAGTTTTGTTTTTTTGCGGTGCTTCCTCTCGGGCTTCACGAACGTTGGTTGTTCGATCTTCCATGTCGCCGGCGGCGCAAGAGTTGGCCTGACCTCCAGGTTCTTGCCGGGCTTCTCGTCGATGCGTAGCCACGTGAAGGCATGCAGACTTGGTTTGTTGAGGTTGCCATGTTGCGTTCGGATCATGAGGTTGTAGTGCTCGACCTCCAGAATCGCGTCGTGGAGAGTGTGCGAAGAATTCCAGCCGCGATCCTTCATCAAGGACCACGCCGAGCACAGATAGCCGTTGTTGAAGCCGGAGAACTGGCGCGCCAGATCCATCACGAGCTTGTTGCCGAACGGCGATAGTCGCGTGAAGTTCGGGTGCCGCAGCGTGGTCCATGGAATGACGAAAGCGCTCCCGCCATCGACATCGCCCCATCGATTTTCACCTTTTCGTCGCTTTGACATTTGATCGCCTGTTGAAATAGCCGTCCAAACCCACATATCTATCTGGCGCCGATTCACTCCCGGCGCGTTTCGAGTCTCCCCACCAGGGCTTAGCCCGCGTTGGCAGCGCGGGCTTTCTTTTGCCCGTGTTTTGCGCTGTTCGGCAATTGAATGCTCATACGACGCTGCCAGCCGCAGCGCGATAGGCGCCCGAGATTTGGAGGGCGAACCAACAGAGCCATGCGACGCTTCCTTGCACCGGCTCATCTGCGATACCCGCTTGCAGAATGTCTTTCACGGCTCCTTCCAAGCACTCCGCCCGCTCGATCGCGAGATCGCAGCTGGCCCCGGCGCGTACGCAAAGCGTCCCCTCTAACAACGCTGGGGAAACGTCGACCACATACTGTTTTGTCTTGGGAGATTGTTCGTTGCTCATGCGTGCTCTCCCGAATCAGCTACGTCATCCGCGGCCTCTGCGATGTAAAGCATCAATGAGGCGTAGTCGTTGAGGTGCTTGATTGCGAATCCGAGATCGCTCACGGTCGAATGCTCTTCGGTTTGAAGACTCGCGCCGATCACCGATCCGATCGAACCGGCCTGATTGATCGCGCACTCGCTGTGGGAGCGGGCCAAGCTCGACACGTAAGCCAGATCCTTTTCCGACCGGCCGACCAACGCGCTGCGAATCCCTTTGCCGCGGAATACCTGATCCAGAAGATCCGAGACGTCATTGTCCGCGCACATGCTCATGCGCCTTCTCCCGCGCTTTCGCGCGCAGTGATCGACCAGGAATCGGCGAGGAAATAGCCGATGTCGCAGAACGTCTGTGCGCGGTGGCCGGGCTCTTTTTTCGCCGCATCAAACAGGACGCTGAGCCACCCGAAGACGCCCTCTATCGCGGACATCTGGAATTCCAGCTCGTCAACTTTGGTCACCAGTTCGGCGTTCGATTGCGCGACCTTTTCCGCCGAGACTTTCTTGCGTGCAGTTGCCATGTGATCCCCTATGCCGCCGTGTGCGGCTTGGTGTGATTGCGGAGTTGAGCGAGAAGAACCTGCAGCCCGACCAAGCTGCGTTCTGCGCCGATGATGTCGGGCGACCTGACCACGGACAGCGGCCAGCCTGAGACGAGCGTGTGTAGCGTCTCCGCGCCTTGCTCGATCTGCCGAACGATCTCTGCGGCGTCGGTTGCGATGGCGCGGCGTGTTGCGATGTTGACGGGCTCGCTCATGCCCGCGCCGCTCGATAAAAGGCTGAGGCGTACGCGGCCCGCGCCAGCATGAGTAGCGCAATTGCTGAAAGGATTACAGGATCGAGGTCAGGCGCTTCCTCGGTGCCGATCGCTTCACGCTCACCGCGAAGTAGACGTTCGATCTGCTCCATTTTCATCGTCGCCGCGTCGTAGCAAACATCGGCAGAAACGTCATCGCGGACAACAAATGCGCGATCGACGTCCCCGCCCCATCGCGGCCATTCGATGGACGCGGGCTTTGCGTTTTCCGGCTTGGCAGTGCTCATGCTCGACTCCGTAGCGCAGAGACCTTCTGCGGCATGACGATGCGGAGATCCGCAAGCCAGCGCCGCGCGGTCGAGGGATGCACGGCGGCGATCAGCGCGACCGTGCGTGAGGGTGGAAGGGCGCCGGTCTTGGCATGGTGTTCTGCCGCGATCCGACCCATCAAAAAGTGGCGGGCGCGGCGGGTCATGCGACCACCTGTAGGCGCAGCGCCTCGGCCTCAGTCTCGATCTTGCGGACGATCTGTTCGGCCAGATACGCGACGGAATACAGCGTGTGTTTTTCCAAGTCCTCGGCTGCGTGACTGGCGACCTGCAGAACGTCAAGCAGCCCCTTGAGCGTGCATGTGAGGCTAAACACTTCATCGATGTGGTCGACGGCTTCGGGCTTCATGCTGCAGCCCTCCCGTTGCTCTCCAGCTCCAGCGTGGTGATGAAGGACTCCAGCGCTTTTGCAGAGACCATCCGGCGCCGGCCCGCCTTAAAAGTTTTCAGCCCTCCGTCCGCGATCGCGCGGTAGATCCGCGTGCGGGCGAGTCCAGTTACTTCACATGCGCTTTCAACCGTGTAGGCCAATCGCGCTTCTGTGTTAGCTCTCATCTGTACTTCTCCGTTCTGCTGCGTTTGTTGGTACGCAAATACAATTGCATGCTCGCCGTTCCGCGGCGTCGGTTAGAACTCGGCCATCCCACCGGATATGGCGTCAGCTCTACTTCTCCAGCGGTTTGTAGGACCGCGTACGCCCGACTCGTCGGCGGACCATTGTGGTCCACGAAACAGAGT
>JBDSNK010000128.1:0-6387 GCA_039915385.1 Dokdonella sp. | reverse complement strand
AAGCGCGCGTCCAGATTGCCGGAGAGAGTGGTCACTGCGCAGTTGCTTGCCGCCTGCGTCGTGCAGGTTGCTGCGGTGATACCGCTGGGCCAGGGCAGGCTGCCATGCAGGCGGGCGCCGAGCAGCGGCTGGTCGCCGGTATAGCTGACCTTGACATGGAAATGCACAGTCGAGCCTTGCATGACGTGGGAACGATCGATGCTGGTTTCGACGCTGAGATCACCGTGCACGGTCACGCTCGTATCGAGCAAGGCGACGCTGGCCGTCGGTGGCAGCGGCGCCTGTACCGAAAACGTGTCGACGAGCAGGCGATTGGGCGCGGTCTCCCTCAGCACGGCGGGATAGGTCGTTTGGTTATACGGGTCTTCGTTGAACGCGACGAGTGCCTGCTGGCCGGACAGGCTACCCGTCGCTGGATCGAATCGGGTGATGAAATGCACCGAGCGGGCAGGACTGTTCCTCAGACCCTGGCGCAGGATCAGGCGCACGAGACCGCTCGAATCGGCCTGCGGCTGCAGTGTCCATGAAGCGCGCGCAGGATCGGCGGGTGCGAGAGCCCACTCATCGACGACGCCACTGCCATCGTCATGAAAGCGGCGCAGCACGGCGCGGTAATCGCGCTCGCCAGAGAAAAGCACGTCGCCACCCGGAAGCAGCAATTCACCGGTATCCATGCAGCCGGCGTGGCACGCAGCACGCGCAATGGAGTGAGTCCACAGCGTGGCACCTGTGCCCGTGTCGAGTTTTGCCCACGACATGCTGGTCGACGTCAGCCCGAACACGACGACATGGCCATCGTCGATCTTGTGCACGCTGATGTTGACGTCACTGCCGGAAAATTCATTGGACGACCACAGGATCGAACCATTGCTGCCTGACAGGCGGCGCAACGTGTTCGTCGAAAAAGCGAAGGGCCCGCCTAGCAGAACGTCCGATCCGACGAGCGTGAAACCTGGCACCGGCGAATACAGCTGGTCGCCGTCGTCATTGACGTGCCACAGCTCGGCACCGTCCGCCGCGGCAAGCTTGTACAACGAATTTCGACGGCACGCATAACTGCTGCCGCACAAAAACTCCGCACTTGCGGCGACGTAGACATTTCCACTGGCATCCGCGACAGGCGTGGATACATCCGTGCGGCCCTGATCCAGCGTATGCAGGAACGTCCGCCAGAGCCGCTGGCCGTTGGCCCGGTCATACAACGCGATTCGCGAGCCGCCGTCGTTACCGGCATTGAGCGCCATTGCCACCGCTGCATTTCCGCCAACCGCCGCTACTTGCGGCGGTGACGGCAAGAACCCGATGCCTGCGCCGAGGTCTTCGCCGATCGTGTCGACGCTCTCGCCGGCGACAGCGCCGGTCGCCGCGTTTAGCCGGCGCATGCGCAGCTCCACAGCGGTCGCCAACCAATCGACGCCGAAGCTGACCACGTTTCCGCTGTCGTCCACGATGCTCGCATCGCTCATGCCGCGCGCAACAGCGGGCACGGGCACCACACCTGATAACACACCGCTCGCGAAATCGATCGACTGCAGGAATGGCGGCCGATTACCTTTCGGCCCGGCGAACGGCAACGCAACGGCGAGGAAATGCCCGTTGTGCGCCGCGCCCATGCCGATCCAGTTCAGAGAATTGCCGGCAGCATCCTGCAAAGGCACAGCGCTCTCCCATGCAATCGCTCCGCTGGCGGCATCGAGTCGGGTGAAGCCGTCTGCAGCCATCGTCATGATGGTGCCGTTGACGAGCGCGGCAACCCTGGGATAGTTGTCCAGCGTCTGGGTCCAGCGCGCAGTGCCAGTATCCGCTGCGATGCGACGAACGGCACTCGATTCAATGATGACGGGCTCTCTTGCGCTGTCCTCGGTGACGAGCACCTTCGCGCCGGACGAGCCGCTCATCGCGACACTCCACGCGACACTGCCATCGCCCACGCGCACGCCGCGCAGCTGCGTAGACGTGAGTTCGTACACGAGCGTGTTGCCCATGCCGACCACAGTCGCGCCGCTGGCATTGGCCACCGGGATGTCCCAGATCTTCGTGCCGTTCGTATCGAACTTGATCGTGTGGAATCCTGAGGTTGCAAGATCGATGCGCTTGTCGAAACTCGCGTAGAGATTTCCCTGTGCGTCGGCGACAACACCGCCCGACACGCATTCGTCGTAGTTCGCATCGATGCGGCGCTGCCATATGACATTGCCGCTGGCGGCATCCATTACGGTCAGCCACCGGCAGCTCATGCTCACGATGCGATCGGTTCCCGATTGCAGCAGCCACCCGCTCGGTACGCGGCGTGACCACAGCCTTGCGCCGCTGGAATCGACGCGCACCAGCAGATCCGCAGCGTCGTTCCAGTTCCAGGCCAGCGCGACATAGGCTCCGCCATCCGCGGTCGCGAGCATCGCCTTGGCATTGGTATTGCCGCTCGTGCCCGTGCCCAGGTTGGTGGTCCAGCGCAGCGCACCATCCGCACTCAATCGCGTGAACTGCACGTACGGCGTCTGCATCGCTCCGCCGATCAGCAGATCCGCGCTTGCGCCGAACGCGAGTACCGTCGAGGGCGAAGGCGATGACGAATCCTCGTCGACATGGGTCGGCGTCGATCCCATCCAGTCGCTGTGCCAGATCGTGTCGGCGTGGGCAGAGGGTGCGATCGATGCGCTCGACAAAACCGCAGCAGCAGTCGCGAATGCACTTGCCAGCAGGCGCTGAAATTCCATGATTGAACGTTCCCGGAAGACGGTAGCGGGCTGGCTGAAGATCGATGGTCCGATCAGCCGCGCAAGACGCGCATGATAGCCGGCCCCGCGGTCACTTTGGCGGGCGTGACGATGTGCCGTACGATGGCCACCATGCATGCACTCTCCTTCGACCGCTTCGGCAATGCCGATGTTCTGAGCTGGACCGAGCGGCCAGACGCGATGCCCAGCCCGGGGCAAGCGCTCGTGCGCATGCACAGCGTCGGGCTCAACTTTGCCGACGTGTATCGGCGCAACGGCACTTATCATCTCAGCGGTGCGGCGCCATGGGTGCTCGGTTATGAAGGCGCGGGCGTCATCGAACGCGCTGCGGCGGGTGACAGCGCATTTGCGGTCGGGGCGCGCGTCGGCTTTGCCGACATGGCGCATGCGAATGCGGAACTCGTCGCGGTCGATCTCGACAAGCTGATCGCATTGCCGCCCGACATTGATTTCAATACCGCGGCGGCGACCCTGCTGCAGGGTCTGACGGCGCAATACCTCGTGCGCGACAGTTACGCCGTGCGCGCCGGCGATGTTGCAGTTGTGCACGCGGCGGCCGGTGGCGTGGGTCTGCTGTTGACGCAGATGCTCAAGGCGCGCGGCGCACGCGTGATCGGTGTCGCATCGAGTGCGGACAAGCGTGCCGCCGTGCTCGCGATTGGCGCGGATGCCGTGGCCGGTTATGACGATCTACAGCAAATGGCACACGCGTTCACGCAAGGCCGCGGCGCCGACGTGGTCTACGATTCCGTCGGTCGCACGCTCAGCGAAAGTCTCGCGATTGCACGCATCGGCGGCGTAGTCGTTTTCTACGGCATGGCCGCCGGCGATCCCGATCCGGTCGATCCGCGTCTGCTGATGGATCGCTCGCTCACGCTGACCGGCGGCGATCTGTGGAACGTGCTGACCAGCGCGACGGTGCGGCGCGAACGTGCGGCGCTGTTGTTCGACGACATTCGCGCCGGGCGCGTGAAACCGACCATCGCCGCACGATTTGCGCTGCGCGAAGGCGCGAACGCGCATCGATACCTGGAAAGTCGCACGGCGATCGGCAAGGTGCTGCTGACCGTCGAATGAGAACGGCTACGGGTACAACGGACGCACGGCGTCCGCCCATAGCTGGTTCATCGCGCGCGAGCCATTGTCATTGGGATGCACGCCGTCGTAGAGCTGGTCCTGATGCACAATGAACCACGCGTAGAGGTCCGGTGCGGCGCCGAGCGAGAATTCGCTGCATACCGCGTCGACCTGCGCGTTGTACGGTGCGAGGAACGCCTCGCCGCCAGTGCGATAGGGAATCCGCGGCACAAACACGGTCTTGCCTGCCGCTAGCAGGTTGCGCACGATCTCGCGCAAGCGGTCGCCAAATGCAGGCGCGAACTGCGGATCCATGTTGGCCGCATCGTTGGTGCCGTAAGAGACGACCCAGTTCTGCATCTGCGGATGCTCGGCAATCCATTCGTCGATGTGCGCAACGCCGGTCTCCGTGCTGGTGCCGCCGACGCCGGCGCCGATCATCAACGGAAAGTTGGCAGGCACGACGGCATGGATGCGTTCGGGAAAATTGCCGCTGAACAGCGAACGGCTGAACGCCGCTGCGGTGATCGAATCGCCGACGAACATCCAGCTGTCGGAGGTCCCCGCGCTTGCATCGTGCACGTCGATCTCGTCGATGCGGATGGCCACGCCGGCAGTTTGCGCTTCGGTGACCACGAAACGCACCCATTGCTGATTGCCGAACGCAAACGGGTGCGCGCGCGCCGGCACGCTGTTCCCGACCACGGTCACTGCGGTAGTCCAGACGCCGTCGCTTCCATTCGTTGAATTGGCCGAGGTATCGATGTGATAGCTCGTCGGCAGATTGCTGTCGGGATAAGCGACCCAGTTGAGCATCGCGCGGGAGGCGCCGGCGCCGACATGGATGGCGACCCACGCGGGCGACGGCACGCTGGGCACGACATCCCAGGTTGCGCCACCGTAGTACTCGCCATCGTCCACCGCCGCCGCATTGCCCGCATTTGCGGTGACCGGCTTGTTGCGCGAGATCAGCGGCATCGGTACCGGCCGGGTCTGCTCGAAAGCATTGACGAACACATAGTCCGCCGCGCCGGCGGACAGTGGCAGCCAGGCGAGGACGGCGACGATTTGTCGGGCGATCCAAACGCCCCTTTGATGGTGTGAGTGACGCATGCTGCACAATCCTCTCGTGAGCCGCCGGCCTTCGCTGGCGATGCCGTGGTGCACGGTATGCGCAGTGCCGCCGCGCGAGTGCGGACTGCGTCGCATCCACGGACATTGCGTCGGCCGGTGCCACACGCGCCGCGTGACCGATATCATGCCGACGTCAGCCCAGGAAGGACGGTCGCAGCAATGACACCGGAACAGTGGACCCTTGCGCGTGCCCTGTTCGAGGCGGCGCTCGAGCGACCGCCAGCTGATCGCGCCGCGTTTCTAGACGCGGCGGCCGCCGCCGACCCGCGCTGCGACGCGCATGTTCGCGATGAAGTGCGCGCCATGCTCGCTGCCGACGAAGCGACCGGAGACCACGCAACAGAGCTTGCCGGTGCTGCCCCGGACCTGCTCGCGCAGCTCGACGCGAAGTCCAGCGCCGACGAGCGCGGCGGCTTTCTGGGTGTCCGCGTCGGCCCCTGGAAGCTCGTGCGCGAGCTCGGCCACGGCGGCATGGGTGCGGTCTATCTCGGCGAGCGTGTCGATGGCGACTTTCAGCAGCGCGCCGCGATCAAGCTCGTGCGCACCGGCTGGGACGCGGGCGAACTGCAACGCCGCTTTCGCAGCGAACGACGCATCCTCGCCAGCCTCGATCATCCCAATATCGCGCGCTTGATCGACGGCGGCGAGACCATCGACGGCAAACCGTATCTGGCGATGGAGTTTGTCGACGGCAAGCCGCTGTGCGCATATTGCGACACGAAACGGCTGCCGCTGATCGAGCGCCTGCGTCTGTTTGTTTCGATCTGCGCAGCGGTTGCGCACGCACACCGCAGCCTGATCGTGCATCGTGATCTCAAGCCGTCGAATATCCTCGTCAATACCGACGGTGAAGTGAAGCTGCTTGATTTCGGCATCGCGCGCCTGCTCGAACCGGGCACGCATGCGACCAGCTCCGCGCTGCGCATGTTCACACCCGAATACGCGGCGCCGGAACAGGTGCGCGGCGATGCGGTCACCACCAGCGTTGACGTCTACGCGCTCGGCTTGATGCTGTATGAGCTACTGACGGGGCGGCGTCCGTACGGCCAGGCCGCATCGACACCGGCCGCCTACGAGCGCGCGATCCTCACCGACGAACCGGCGCGGCCTTCGCTGCTCGCGCAAGCACACGATGCACAATCGCTGGCGCTCGCACAGGCACGCGTGCTCGACCCCAATCAGCTGGGTGCGAGCCTGCGCGGCGACCTCGATGCAATCGTGTTGAAGGCGTTGCGCAAGGAACCCGAGCAGCGCTATGCCTCGGTTGAGGCGTTCGCCGATGATGTGCAACGCTACCTGCGCCACCAGCCGGTGTCGGCGCGGCGCGGCAACTGGCGCTATCGTGGCGGGCGCTTCCTGCAACGGCACTGGCTCGCTGCTGCGCTCGGCACGCTGGCGCTCGCGGGGATCCTGTCGGGCTTCGCGCTTGCGTTGTGGC
>JBDSNK010000117.1:0-3776 GCA_039915385.1 Dokdonella sp. | reverse complement strand
GTCGAGATGCGCTACTTCGGCGGCATGACCGAGGAAGAGATCGCCGCATTGCTCGATGTTTCGGTGCCGACGATCAAGCGCGACTGGCGCAAGGCGCGCGCATTCCTTTTCGACGCGATCGGCAAAGTTCCGCAGTGAACGCTCCGGGCGCGCAGTCGGAATCGGCTCGCCACGCCTATGCGCTGTTTGAACAGTGGCTCGAGCTGGAAGGGCCTGCGCAAGCGCAACTGCTCGAAGGTACCCGCGCCGATCGTCCTGACGTGCATCGCCGGCTACTCGCGCTGATCCAGGCCGACGAACGTGCGCACCGCGCATGTTTTCTTTCCGGCGGTGCAATCGAGGATGCCGCAGGCGCGCTGCCTGCGTCGAACGCGGACGACGATGAGCGTCCCGGCCAGCGCATCGGCAACTGGGAACTGGAACGTTCGCTCGGCGCTGGCGGTATGGGTCAGGTCTGGCTGGCGCGCCGTTGCGACGGACTGCATCAGGGGCGAGCAGCGATCAAGATGCTGCGCGTTGTCGTATCCGATGCGCATGCCAACGAGCGCTTCGCGCTGGAAGGCCGCATCCTCGCGCGGCTCTCGCATCCGCATATCGCCATGTTGCTCGACGCGGGATTTGCGCTCGACGGTCAGCGCTATCTGGTGCTCGAATACGTTGATGGTGAGCGAATCGACGCGTGGTGCGACGTACGTCGACTCGACCTGCGCGCGCGCCTGCAGTTGTTCCTGCAGGTATGCGCCGCGGTCGCCTACGCGCACTCGAACCTCATCGTGCACCGCGACCTCAAGCCATCCAATATTCTTGTGCTGCCGGATGGAACGGCAAAGCTGCTCGATTTCGGCATCGCCAAGTTGCTTGAGTCGGAAGCGGACGCGTCCGCGCAATTGACCAGCGAAGCGGCCGCCGCGATGACGCCGGGCTACGCCGCGCCGGAACAGATCACTGGTGGTGTTATCACGACGGCCACGGATGTGTACGCGCTCGGCGTGATTCTGTGCGGACTGCTCGCAGGCCACGGCCCCCATGGCGACGGCTTGCGACCATTGCAGCTAGCACGTGCCGTAGTGGAGACGGAACCACGCCGAATGACCGACCTTGCAGGAAGTGCGGCGGTCGAAACGCCCATTGCGGCTGCTCGCGGTGCCACGCCTGATCGTCTGCGTCGGAGCCTGCGCGGCGATCTCGATCTCATCGTGGCGAAAGCACTGAAGAGGAATCCGCGCGAGCGCTACGCGAGCGTGCAGGAGCTTGCCGACGACGTTCGCCGTCATCTTGCGCACGAGCCCCTGACTGCGCGCGCGGACAGCATGCTCTACCGCCTGCGCAAGTTCGGCCTTCGCCATCAGCTTGGCGTAGGCGTCGGCCTTGCGCTGGCATTGCTGGTGATGGCGTCAGGTGCCGCCGTCGGCTGGCAGGTCAGCGCCGCTGCGCGCGAGGCGAGAACCACGGCGGCGGTAAAGGATTTCCTGTTCGGCCTGTTCACGGCCGTGGATCCGAACGAAACCAAGGGCCGGGACGTCAGCGCGCGCGAACTCCTCGATCGCGGTGCGCGGAAGATCGACGACGGCAGCGCAGCTGATCCAGTGCTGACTGGCGAATTGCGAGCGGTGCTCGGACGCATCTACAACCAGCTCGGATTGTTCGAGCAGTCACGTTCACTCGACGCAAACGCGCTTGATGCGCTCAAGGCTGACAACCCGACGTCGCCGCGGGTCGCGTCGGTCGAAATCGACTACTCCAATACCTTGCGGGAACTGGGCGACCTGAAAGCTGCTGTTGCACACGCGGCAGCGGCTGCGGCTCTGCTGCAGCGAATGCCGAAGCAGTATCTGGTCGAACGTCTGCGCGCTCTGGATGCGCAGGCGAAGGCGGCCGTCTCGCTGCGCGACTTTGCGCAGGCGAAGATCTACGCGGAAGCTGCGTCGGCGCTGTCCGCGCACGCCGACATCGATGATCAGCAACGTGGCGACATCGCATGGACGGCTGGCAGCGTTGACTGGGGCCTGAAATCGCTGGATCGCGCCGAGGCAGACTATCGCGAAGCGTTGCGTCTGACGCAACGCGTGTACGGAGACGACGGTCCGCGCGCGTCATTGCTGCACGGCAATCTCGGCATGGTGCTGCGTTCGCGCTCGCACTACGCGCAAGCGCTGGTCGAAACGCAGCGGGGTGTCGATATCGCAACCAAGACGCTGGGTGCCGACAACCCACGCACGTTGACGCAACTGGGTGCACTCGGCCTCACGCACTACCACCTCGGTCACTACCGGCAGGCGCGAGAGATCCTGCAAAACGTCGTCGATTCCCAGCGCACACAGTTGAGCGCTGAGAATCCTGCGGTGGCCGGCACGCTGCTCAATCTTGGCGCGACCCTGATCGAGATTCCCGACCTGCCTGCAGCGGAAGCCGCGTTTACCGAATCGCTGCAACTCTGGGAAAAGAATTTCGGCCGTGATTTCGACGGCGCCAAAGTCGCGATTGCCGGTCTTGGAAATGTGCATTTGCTGAAGGGTGAACTCGATCGCGCGGAGAGCGCGTTGTTGGAAGTGCAAGAGATGGATGAAAAGCGCGGGATCAAGGGCGATTTCTCCAACGCGCTTTTTCGGGCCGATGTAAGCCGCCTGCGCAAGGACTTTGCCGGAGCGATGGTCCTCGATCGCAGGGCACTCGCCATAGCCCGCGAAGCCAATGGCGAAAGCGCTGAGTCGGTGGCGGTAGCCCACGAATATCTTGGTCGGGTATTGCGCGACAGTGGTGATACAACCGGCGCCGAAGCCGAGCTGCGCGCATCGCTTGCGTCTTACGCCGGCTTCATCGCGAAGGCGGAACATCCCATTGCCGCGACAGTGCGATTGGAACTCGGCCAGTTGCTGGTTGCACGGCCGGATACGCGGGAGGAAGGTGTGGGCTTGCTCGCCCAAGCGGTCACTCTGCGCGAAAAATTCCTGGGTGGTGATGATCCTCTCACTGCACAGGCGCAGCTGGCACTGCGCCAAGCGCGACAAGCGAACTGATCAAAGTCGCCACTCGGCGATTGGGTTGACATGGATCGGGCCATCGTTACCTCGCGTGATCCCCTTTCGCATTCATTTACGTCTCTACGGCCAGCCCCTGATTTTCAGGCTGGAGACATCCCATGCGCTTACCCATTGCTCGCCCGTTCCTGCAGGTTGCCTTGTCGTTACTGACGATCGGATCGCCACTGGTCCATGCCGTCGATTCTTGCGTTGGCACGGTGGACGCGCTCAACGCGGCGCTGATTACCTCGCCTTTCACCGGGGGTGCCCACATCCTGCTGCAGCAGGGCACGTACCATGTCGGCGGCAGCTATTTCATGGGCGACCACATCGAGCTTGGTCCTGTGAACATCGAAGGCGGCTACAACGCGGACTGCAGCGTGCGCACGCGCGATGCCGACAACACCATTATCGATGGCGATTCTGTCTTTACCTATCAGACCATGGTCGTGCACGGCGATGCCTCTATCGACGCGGTCCGCTTTCAGCATTTCAACACGTTCGGCGGCGCGCTGACCATCCAGCACCAGGACACGGACGGCCAGAACACGACGATCAGCGCGAGCGAATTTCTTTCAATGGGATTCGCGGAATACCGCATTGGAGCGGGCTCCGCGACCACGCGCGTGGTCGACACGCTGGTAGTGAACGCGCCTGGCGAGGGTCTCTCGCTCGCCTACCAGGACTATGGCAACTCACCGTACGAACCGGTCGAAAGTGTCGTCACGGTTTTGACCAACGACACCGTGGTGGGCA
>JBDSNK010000082.1:0-8870 GCA_039915385.1 Dokdonella sp. | reverse complement strand
CGCGATCTTCTCGACGATGGGCATCGCCTCGCTGTTCATGCCTTCGATCGCGGGCGCGATCGCCGACCGCTGGGTCAACGCGGAAAAACTCTATGGCGTGTTCCACATCTGCGGCGCGATCGTGCTGTTCTTCGTGCCGACGATCGACAATCCGACCGCACTGTTCTGGGTCATGCTGCTGAACATGGCGTTCTACATGCCGACGATCTCGCTTTCGATCGCGGTGGCCTACGCGGCGCTCAGGCGCGAAGGCAAGGACGTCGTCGTCGACTATCCGCCGATCCGCGTGTGGGGCACGATCGGGTTCATCGTCGCGTTGTGGGTGGTCAGCCTGCTGCACCTGGAGACGTCCGGCGCGCAATTCCACGTTGCCGCACTCGCCGCACTGGTACTCGGTCTCTATTCGTTCACGCTACCGCCGTGCCCGCCGATGTTCGATCGCACGCGCCAGCGCACGTTGTTCGACAGCCTTGGATTCAGCGGATTCGCACTGTTCCGCAACGCCAAGATGGCGGTGTTCCTGATCTTCGCGATGTTCCTCGGCGCCGCACTGCAGCTGACCAACGCCTATGGCGATACTTTCCTGCACGATTTCGCCAACGTCGATGCGTATCGCGGTCTTGCCGCCGTGCGCTACCCCGCGATCATCATGTCGATCTCGCAGATCTCCGAAACGCTGTTCATCCTCGCGATCCCGTTCTTCCTGCGCCGCTTCGGCATCAAGACCGTGATGGTGGTCAGCATGCTCGCCTGGGTGTTGCGCTTCGGCCTGTTCGCGTACGGAAACCCCGGCGACGGTCTGTGGATGATCGTGCTGTCGTGCATCGTCTACGGCATGGCATTCGATTTCTTCAACATCTCCGGTTCGCTCTTCGTCGAAACCCAGACCGACGCGTCGATCCGCGCCAGCGCGCAAGGCATGTTCATGCTGATGACGAACGGCATCGGTGCGATCCTCGGCAGTTCGATCAGCGGCGTCGTGATCGACCGCTATTTCACCGCTGCGGACGGCACCAAGGACTGGCACGGCATCTGGCTCGCGTTTGCCGGCTACGCGCTCGTCGTCGCGGTGCTGTTCGTGCTGCTGTTCAAGCACCGCCACGATCCGCAAGCGGCTCGCGCGATCGAATCCAGCGCCGCGCTCGATCACAAGGTGGGCATCTGAGCAGCGTCGGCGTGGCAGCGCAGGCTCAGGTCATCATCGTCGGCAGCTACGTGCAGGATCACGCGTGGCTCACCGATCGTTTTCCGCAAGTCGGCGAAACGCGCCGGGCGCTCGGCTTCAACACAGGCCCCGGCGGCAAGGGCTTCAACCAGGCCGTCGCATGCTCGCGCCAAGGCGTGGCGACCTTGTTCGTCGGCGCGATCGGCGCCGACCACCTCGGCGCGATCGCGCAAAAATTTGCCGCCGACGAACACCTTCCTTGCCGCTGGCAGGTATGCGAAGACGTGCCGACCGCCGCATCGAGCATCGTCGTCGACCACACGGGGGCCAACCTGCTCGTGGTCGCCCTCGCCGCGAACGAGCATCTCGATCCGGCGTTCATCGAGGCGCAGGCCGAGTCGTTTGCGGGCGCAAAGGTCCTGCTGCTACAACTTGAAAGCAATCTCGATGCCGTCGCGACCGCGCTTGCCGTCGGTGCACGCCACGGTCTCCTGCGCGTGCTCAATCCCGCGCCGATGCATCCGCAGCTCGATGCGCCACTGCTCGCGCAATGCGACCTGATCACGCCCAACGAAACGGAGTTCGCACTGTTGCTCGAGCGCTTCGCCAGTCTCGACGTCGATGCCTCCAAACTCGCCGCCCGCGACGATGCCGACCTGCATGCGCTCGCGCGCAAACTCGATGTCGAGACCGTCGTGATCACGCTCGGCGCGCAGGGGTGTTTCGTCTCGCACGGCGCCAACGATCGCCGCGGCGACGGCGAAGCGTTTTACCGGATTGCCCCCGAACGCGTGAAGGCGGTCGACTCGACCGGAGCTGGCGATGCGTTCTCCGGCGCGCTCGTCGCGGCGCTGCTGCGGTTTGCGGGACATCCGTTCCGCGATGCGGTCGTGCACGCGAATCGCGCTGCCGCGATGTCGACCGAGACCGTCGGCACCGCGCCGGCGATGGCGCTCTACGATCAGGTCATCGCGCGTTTTTCCTGAGTCGCTTTTCGCGCTCGCTCTACCCGACCTCGTCGCTCCGATTGATCGTGGTCCGCGTGCGTCGCGTTGCGCGATGCTCGAGCAAGCGCGCGCGGCGCTGCTGTGCGCGGCGCCAGACGAGCCATGCGACGCCGACGACGATCAATCCTGCGAGCACCGCGACGCTGCTTTGACCGCGCTTGATCCACGCGAGCAGCCATTCGCGATTCTCGGCACCGTAGTAGCCGAGCCACACCCAGAACGGCACCGACAGCAGCGCCGCCAAGCCGTCGAACATGATGAAGCGCAGGAACGTGACGCGCTGGCTCATGCCGGCGCTGAGAAATACCGCGGTGCGCATGCCCGGCAGGAAACGCGCGACGAACATCAGGCGGTTGCCGTAGCGATCGAACTTCTCCTGCACCTGCGCGTAACGTCGCGGCGTCAGCAGCGCGGCGACCCAGCGCAGGCGCAGTGCACGCGCACCGAAGTAGCGCCCGACCAGAAACATCAACGCGTCGCCCAGCAATACGCCGGCGAGACCGACCACGCACATCACGCCTACGTCGGCATAACCGAGCCCTGCAATCACGCCACCGGCAACGAGCGAAATGTCTTCCGGAATCGGGATGCCGAGGCTGCAGATCATCAGCACCGCAAACACGGCGATGTAGCCGTGCAGGGTGAAGAAATTGATCAGCGTGTCGAGGAAGTCCATCAGGAATCCCACCGACGCACGGAACAGCGGCGCACTTGGCGGTCGGATCGGAGCACGTTCGGTCAGCACGGTCTGGAGCGAGGTCGGAGTCTAATTGTTTATCGGCCGGCTACGGCGTTCCCGCAGGCGCCTGTAGAATGGAGCGATGCGTATCGGTTCACACCTCATCGACCCGCCCGTCGTGCTTGCGCCGATGGCGGGCGTCACCGACAAGCCATTCCGACAGCTGTGCAAGCGTCTGGGTGCGGGGCTGGCCGTATCCGAGATGACCACGGCCGATCCACGCCTGTGGACGACGCGCAAGTCACTCCAGCGCATGGATCACGTCGGCGAGCCCGACCCGGTCAGCGTGCAGATTGCCGGCTACGACCCGTCGATGCTCGCTGAAGCGGCGCGCTACAACGTCGACCATGGTGCGCAGGTCGTCGACATCAACATGGGCTGCCCGGCGAAAAAGGTCTGCAATGTCTGGTCCGGCAGCGCGCTGCTGCAAGACGAGGCGCTGGTCGCGCGCATTCTCGATGCGGTCGTGCGCGCCGTCGACGTGCCGGTCACCTTGAAGATCCGCACCGGCTGGAATCGCGATAACCGCAACGGCCTGACCATCGCGAAGATTGCCGAGGCTGCAGGCATCGCCGCACTCGCCGTGCATGGGCGCACGCGCGCCGACCATTACGAGGGCGAAGCCGAATACGACACGATCGCCGCGATCAAGTCGGCCATCCGCATTCCGCTGTTCGCCAACGGCGACATCGACTCACCCGAACGCGCACGTTTCGTGCTCGACTACACAAAGGCCGACGCCGTGATGATCGGCCGCGCGGCGCAGGGGCGACCGTGGATCTTCGGCGAGATCGCGCACTACTTCGCGACCGGCGAGACGCTTGCACCGCCATCGCCACGCGAGGTACGCGACATCCTGCTCGGCCATCTTGACGACCTGTACGCGTTCTACGGCGAGCGGCAGGGGTTGCGAATCGCGCGCAAACATCTTGGCTGGTACGCGAAGGACCGCCCCGAAAATGCCGCGTTCCGTGCAGTCGCCAATCGCGCCGAAAGCGCGGTGGAGCAACAGCGGCTGACGCGCGAATACTTCGATGCGTTGGAAGCCGGCGTCGCGACGGAGTTTGCAGCCGCTGCCTGACCAGCGGACAGTTGCGCGGCGAAATTGCTCTGAAGTTGCGAGGCAGGATCTTGTAGGAGCGGCTTCAGCCGCGATGCTCTTTTCCCAAAGCACTATCGGGATCGAACACCGCTGAAACGACGTGCGCTCAGCCAAACAGCGGCAATGCGAGCCAGCCTAGAACGAGCGCAATCAAACCAACCCGCGTGAACCGGTAGCCGAGCGGATACGCACGTTTGAAACGCTTGCGCTGCTCGCCGATGCGATGCGCCACTGCATTCAAGCGGTTGACGATGCCAACCTGCTCGGTGGACACATTCTGCGCCGCGGTCGCCTGTCCGAGCACGCGGCTGACCACGCGGTTGATCGCGCGCATCACGGACGTGCGCAGCGGACGTTCCACATCGCAGAACAGGATCACGCGCGTCTGATTGGTGCGATTCTCGGCCCAGTGCACGAAGGTCTCGTCGAACAGCACGTCCTTGCCGTCTCGCCAGGAATACTCTTCGCCGTCGACGAAGATGCGGCAGTCGTCCGAATTCGGAGTGATCAATCCGAGGTGGTAGCGCAGCGATCCCGCGAACGGATCGCGATGCGGATTGAGTTTTCCGCCCGGCGGCAGCAATGCGAACATCGCCGCCTTTACCTGCGGGATCGTGGCCAGCAATGCGACCGTGTTCGGGCACAGCGCGTGCGCGGATGCGAGCGGTTCGCCGTACCACTTGAGATAAAAACGCTTCCAGCCTTCCTTGAAGAACGAACCGAAGCTCGCGTCGTTGTGCTTCTCCGCTGCGCGGATGTAGCCCTCGTCGAACAGGTGCAGAGCTTCATCGCGAATGTCCTGCCAGCCGTCGCGCAGGGGATCGAGATGCGCGAACGCGCTTCGATCGAGGTAGGCCTTCGCCGGCACGGCGGAGAACGCGTACATGAGCACGTTGTACGGCGCGAACAAGCCCGAGTGATCGAACAGCTGGCGCTGGAAACGCAGGCGCACGCGGCCGCGCAGGTGGACATAGAGCACGCTCGCGACATAAAGCACGACGAACGCGAGCAGGAGCAAGCGGAAGGACACGGGATTCGGGATTCTGGATTCGGGATAGATGCTCGGCGCGAGGATACGCCACCTTATTGCGTCTCAGAAGCAGACGCGATGACGCATGGCGTCGCGGGCATTTTGTAGGAGCGGCTTCAGCTGCGATGCTTCATCGCCGCCGAAAAGAAAGCATCGCGGCTGAAGCCGCTCCTACGATGCTATCCATCCCGTTTCGCTTGTTCTTTCGCGAGCTTGTCGGCCTTGAGCAGCGTGAGCGCGTTGCCGATCGCTTCCGTCGGCAATGCGTGTTCGCCAGACAGCATGCTCTGCGCCAGCAATGCGGCGACCGCCTGCGCGTCACCTGCCGCCTCGACCAGCGCAGCAGTCAGGCGCCCGGCATCCTTTGGTGAGTCGAAGGCGCGGCTTTGCAACAGCAGCGTGCCGTCGTTTGCGTTCAACTTGAAGTAGAACTTGCCGTCGGTCTCGCGATAGCTCTTCAACTGCGGCGGAACGGCTTTCGTTACCTGCAAATCGACCGGTGCCACCGTCGCGCCTGCAGTGGCTGTGGCAGACAAGACGACCAGCTTTCGCAAGCCAACCGCATTGCGCAAAGCGTGGATCAGCAGGCGACTGCGCTCTTGCGCCTTGCGAGCGCCGGCGAGTAGTTGTTCCTCAATGAGATCAGGCTTCGCGACCAACTCCTCATAGCGAGCCCGTGGCGCGGCAAGCTCGGCATCAATGCGCTCGGACAACGTCTTCTTCGCATCGCCCCAGCCGATGCCTTCTGCAAACGCCTCACGCATCGCCGCAGTTTCTTCATTGCTCGCGAACGCTTGGTAGATTGCGAAGATGTTCGACGACTCTGCATCCTTCGCTTCGCCGGGCGCGCGTGAATCGGTGACGATGCCGAGGATCGCTTTCTTCAAATCCTTCGCCGGCAGCCACAACGGAATCGTGTTGTCGTAGCTTTTGGACATCTTGCGGCCATCCGTGCCGGGCAAGGTTGCAACGTTGTCTTCGATTTTCGCCGCGGGCGCGACGAAATAGTCGCCGCCATAGATGTGGTTGAAACGCTGCCCGATATCGCGCGCCATCTCGATATGCTGGATCTGGTCGCGCCCCACCGGCACTTCATGCGCGTTGAAGATCAGGATGTCCGCAGCCATCAACACCGGATACATGTACAGGCCCGCGGTGATGCCGGCATCCGGGTCTTCCCCCACCGCTGTGTTCTGGTCAACAGCCGCCTTGTACGCATGCGCACGATTGAGCAGGCCTTTCGCGGTGACGCAGGTGAGCAGCCAGGTCAGCTCGGGGATTTCCGGGATGTCCGACTGGCGGTAGAAAAAGACTTTGTCCGGGTCGAGGCCACAGGCGAGCCAGCTCGCGGCAATCTCCAGCGTCGACTGCTGCACACGCGCCGGGTCGCCGGTCTTGATGAGTGCGTGATAGTCGGCGAGGAAATAGAACGACTCGGCATCGGCGCGACGGCTCGCGGCAATCGCCGGGCGGATGGCGCCGACGTAGTTGCCCAGGTGCGGCGTGCCTGAGGTGGTTATGCCGGTAAGGATGCGGCGCTTTTCGTGGCTCACGCGGGAGGCGTATCGTTCGAGTGGGCCGTCCAGTTTACGGGAATGCAGGCAGCGGCTTAACCCCGTCCGCGCCAGAGAGGCGTTGGATGTGTCACCACCCGAGTTCGACTACCCCAGGAGATGAGTCATGCGAACCCTGCTTTACGCCGCCCTGATCGCCGCTGCCACCGTGTCCGCCCCCGCCGCCCAGGCCAACCTGCTTGATCTGGCCATTGTCGATCGCGACAGCGGCGCGACCCTGCCGACCTATGCCGACCACGGCAAGTTGTACGTCGCCGGCACGCCGGGGCATCGCTATTCGGTGCGCATGTCCAATCGCAGCGGCGGGCGCGTGCTGGTCGTGCTCAGCGTCGACGGCGTCAACGCGGTCAGCGGCGAGACCGCGAATCCGGACCAGACCGGCTACGTGCTCGATGCGTGGGAATCATCCGAGATCACCGGTTGGCGCAAGAATCTCGACGAGATCGCACAGTTCAATTTCACCGCGCTGCCGAACAGTTACGCCGCGCGCACGGGCCGCCCGGCCAATGTCGGCGTGATCGGCGTGGCAGTGTTCACCGAAAGTGCGCCGGTCCGGCGCGAGCGCGAGAAAGTTGCTCGCGATGCGGCTCCGGTTCCCGAGGTTCCCGCTCCACCGTCGGCCGCCTCACCGTCTGCGCAGCGCGCGGAAGCGCCGCGCGAGACCTCATCCAATTCGGCCACGGCGACGGGCGCGGGCGCACTCAAGCCGAAGGCCGCGCAATCGGACGCAGTGGCGAAAAGTGAAGAGCGACTCGGCACCGGCCATGGCGCGCGTGAATACGCGCATGTCGACACCACGGCGTTCGAACGCTCTTCGCAGACGCCGACGGAAACCCGTTCGATCTGGTACGACAGTTACGCGAATCTGGTCCAGCAGGGCGTCATCCCGCACCCGATCAAACGCGCGGACCCGCAAGCGTTCCCGGGCAGCTTCGTGCCCGATCCGCCGGCGCACTGATTGGGCTGGCGCGCTTTCTGCCGTAGGTCTTGAGGCGCACTCGAATCATCCTCAAGACCTACGTCTGAATGCACTGTTTCATCGGACGCAAGCCTGCGATAAAGCGCGGTTGACGGTGTCCACAGGGGGCACTGCACGCCACCCGAAGGCTCCCGAATGAGAACGATAAAGATCGTCCCCGGCGTTCTTGCGTTCGCGATTGCGAATGCGCTCACCGTCCCGGTGCATGCACAGGACGCCAACGCGCCGAACCAGAGCACCGTCACCGAACTACCCAAGGTCGATGTGCGCGAGCGCCGCCCGCAGGATGATACGCGTCCGAAGCTGCAGCACATCATGCGCGAAGTGGATGGCGCGCTCATCACCGTAACCAAGAAGACATCGATTACCAAGGTCGAAAATATCCCGACCGTGGTCGACAACAATCTGCGAGACCTGTTCGCGCAGACGCCGGGCCTGTTCTATTCCGAACAGCAGTCGCCTGGGCAGTTGAATCTGAGCTATCGCGGCATCGGCAACCCGCAGGAAACCGAGTTCGTCACGGTGATGCTCGACGGTATTCCGCTGGAGTCCGACTGGATCGGCTATCCCACGATCTATACCTTCCCGATGCCCCAGCAACTTTCCGAAGTGCAATTGATCCGCGGCGGCAGTTCACTGCTGTACGGGCCGGAACCGCCGCCGACGGTCAACCTCATCAGCCGCAAACCGGTCGCCGATCGTGAACTGGCCGGCTATTCCGAAAATGTCGTCGGCAGCAATGGCTTGTTCGGCACCTTCAATCAGGTGTCCGGCACGTCGGGTACATGGGACTACCTCGCCGATGCGCACTATCGCCAGAGCGACGGCGAACGCGACAACGGGGACTCCAAGCTGAAAGGCTTCGACCTGCACCTGGGCTACCGCCCGGACGACATGGCCTACAGCGCGCTCGATTTCCATGTCTATCAGCTCGATACCGGCGATCCGGGCAAGCTCAATTATGCGCAGTTCGTCAGCAACGACGAGCAGAGTCCGACGCCGTTCAATCGCCTGTGGACCGATCGCTACGTCGTGAGCTTCACACACGACCGCCACTTCGATGCCGACACCGAGCTCGTCGCTAAAGTGTGGACCGGCTACCAGGACAACGCGTCGCGCTCGCAGGATCGCGCACCGCCGACGTCGACCCTGCAGGACGACCAGTTCCGTTTTGCCGGCCTCGATGCGCGCGTGGTCCATCACTGGGGCCGCGGCAATGCGTTCACCGTCGGCACCACGCTGTATTCCTCGGATGCGCCGTTCCGGCAGTGGAC
>JBDSNK010000352.1:0-4336 GCA_039915385.1 Dokdonella sp. | reverse complement strand
CTCACCCACCGCGGCCCTTGAGGGGGCGCGCTTGACGCTGCTTTGAAGTCCTCTCCTTCCAGAGAGGGCTTGATGGCTTTGAAGTCCTCTCCTTCAAGGCGAGGATTTAGGTGGGGATGGTGTGGTTAGTGAAGCAACAAGCATCGCGGATCAAGACGCTCCTACAGGTTCAAGGGCGGTGGATACCGGCGCCCGGCACGCAAGGGACGAAAACACGGCGCATCGTGATAGAACGCCGCGATCGCGTTATCACTGTGCCAGCCCGGAATGCCCGCCAACGGCAACGGCCGCGACTCCTGCGGATCGGCCAGCAGCCTGCCCGATTCGATCGCATGTGCAACGACTGCTTCCGCCTCCGGCCAACTTCGCACGACGCTGCTGTCGCTCTCGCGACGGCCTGCGAGCGCCGACGCAGGCACCTGCACGACTACGGCTTTCGCGGTCGACAGCGGGTTGCCGGTCCACGCGTGTTCGATGAGCGCGTGACCAAACACCGTCACTGCGATTTGATGGCCCCAGGCTGCGCGTTCGTGCAGGAACAAACCAGCCCAATCGTGCGCATCCCACACCGGCAACAGGTCCGGCGCGGCGAGCCAGACGATGACTCCGGCTTCGTCGAAATGCGTCATTGCGCACTGGCCGCGCGTACGCTGCTTCGGGCCAACCACGCGGATGTCCGCCACCTGGCGCGCGTTTAGTGCGCGCTTCAGCTGCGGATGGCGCAACCAGATCAGCGCGTTGAAAAGATCATGCGGATTGCATTCGCGCGTCGCCAGTACGTTGTGTTCGAAGACGCGCTCCTCGTAATGAAGTCCATCGGCGAGCAAGCGCAGATCCTGAGCGACGAAAGCAGGACGATCGAAGAAATCGCACGCTTCGACGCGACCTCGCTCGTGTTCGAGCATCGCAGCTGTCGAGGTATTCGCGCTCGCAATGAGATCCGAATGATCGGACCACGCCTGCAGCAATGGATGCGCACAGTCCGCCACCGGTCCACTCCCGTCACGGTTGGTTGCACGCGGCGCCGAAGTTCAAGGGCGCGCAGCGAACTATGCTTGGAATCAGACCAAGAGCCGCCCGATCAGGTCATGTTCGTCAGCGTGAATGATCTCGACTTCCACAAACTGGCCCTGCTTGAGCTTCTGGCCATTGTCGATGCGCACGATGCCATCGATTTCGGGCGCATCGGACTTCGACCGCGCGACCGCGCCATCTTCATCGACTTCGTCAACCAGCACCTGCTGGCGCGTGCCGATCTTGCGGCCCAGACGCACGGCCGAAATTTCCGCCTGAACTTCCATGAAGCGCTCGAGGCGTTCTTCCTTGATCGATTCGGGCACCGGATCGGGCAGTGCATTTGCCTTCGCGCCAGCCACCGGCGAATAGGCAAACGCACCGACGCGATCAAGCTCAGCCGCGCGCAGGAAGTCCAATAGCTCTTCGAACTCCGCCTCGGTCTCGCCGGGAAAGCCGACGATGAACGTGCTGCGAATCGTGAGGTCGGGGCAGATCGAACGCCAGTTTTGGATCCGCTGCAGGGTCTTGTCGACTGCACCGGGGCGCTTCATCAACTTGAGGATCCGTGGGCTCGCGTGCTGGAAGGGAATGTCCAGGTACGGCAGGATCTTGCCCTCGGCCATCAGCGGAATCACGTCGTCGACGTGCGGGTATGGATAGACATAGTGCAGACGCGTCCACATGCCGAGTTCGGCGAGGCCTTCGCACAAACCGTTCATGCGTGTCTGATACGCGTTTCCGCGCCACTCGCGTGGCGCATATTTCACGTCGACGCCGTATGCGCTGGTGTCCTGCGACACCACCAGCAGTTCCTTCACGCCGCCCTTGACCAGCTTTTCCGCTTCGATCAGGACTTCGTCCACCGGGCGCGAGACGAGGTCTCCGCGCATCGATGGGATGATGCAGAAAGTGCAACGATGGTTGCACCCTTCGGAGATCTTCAGATAGGCATAGTGCTTCGGCGTCAGCTTGACGCCTTGCGGCGGCACCAGGTCGAGGAATGGGTCGTGCTTGGGCGGCAGCGCCTTGTGCACGGCATTCATCACGCTGACATAGTCCTGCGGACCGGAGATCGACAACACGTCCGGGTGCGCTTCGCGGATCAGCTCGGCGCGCTTGCCAAGGCAGCCGGTGACAATGACTTTGCCGTTCTCCGCCAGCGCTTCGCCGATCGCATCGAGCGACTCGGTCACCGCCGCATCGATGAAACCGCAGGTGTTGACGACGACGATATCGGCCGCGCTGTAGCTCGGCACAATGTCGTAACCCTCGACACGCAGCTGGGTGAGGATGCGTTCGGAATCGACGAGGGCCTTGGGGCAGCCGAGGCTGACGAAACCGACCTTGGGATTACGGCGTGACATGAGCGGCGGAAGACTAGGAACAACCCAGCATTATAGACTGACGCGCTCATCGAGTGCCAAGCAGGCCCGTTTCCTGCCCACTATTGCAGCCATACTGCTGCGCGGACGAGCTGGATTTCAAAAAAAGGTGTCGTCCCGGCCGATCGATCGGCCCCAGGACCGAGCCTGGGCCGGACGCAATGCTAGACTCCCGCTGCGGAAATCCGTGGCAAGGATGTTTCGCGTGACCGGACCATTGGCCGGACAGGGGCTCAACGAATGCAAGCTGGTCGTAGGTACGCAACGGCCCACACTTGGCCGCGCGCGTTTGCAGCGTGCCTTGCTGGTTGTCTGTTGTTTGCACCGCCCGTTATTGCGACGGCGGCGGGCAGCAACTTCGCGCGCGCGCAACTGGCGGCGAGCAGCCAGCGATTGGCCGCAGCAACCGGCGCCGCCTTCGGCGGCAGTACCGCGATCGGTCTCGCGCGCGCGATTGGCGGCGCGCCCGGTTGCCAGCAATTGCTGACCTTGCTCGGCGACTTCTCCGCCGCGCTTGACGTCCCTGACCTATCCGGCCGTCAATGGGATCAGGCGCTGGTGATCGCGCAGCAGCGCGGAGATCGACAATCGCAGATCGCGCTGACGTTCGCGGTTGCCGAGAGCGCGCTTTCACTGGGCGACTACGAACGCTCACAGGCGCTCGCCGCGAGCCTTCGCGGACTGGCGCAAGAGATCGGCGATGTGGGCGCACAGGCGCAAGCAGAGAACATCACCGGCGTGATCGAGCGCCGTCACGCGCACCTCGATTCGGCGATTGCGCACCAGCAACGCGCGATCGACTTTTATCGCGCCGATCACAACACCGTTGGCGCGATGCGCGCCATGTCCGATCTCGGCACGGCGCTGCGCGATCGCGGCGACTTCGCGCGGGCGCTGGAGGCACAGCTCGAGGCAACGGCGGAACGCGAGCGATCGGGCGATCGCCTCGAGAATGTCTATCGCAACCTCGCCCTGCTCTATCGCGAGATCGAGGACACCTCCGCCTCACGAGAATATTTCCAGCGTGCGATCGACGAAGCCACCCGCCGCGGTGTGCCTTCGGTGTATTCCTCGGTGGTTGGATCGTATTCGAGCCTGCTCAACGACATCGACGACTACGACGGCGCGCGCAACGTGGCCGAAGAGGCGCTCGCCATCGACGAGGCGCTGGGCGATCGTCCGCACCAGGGTTTCGAGCACCTCGAACTCGGCCGTGCGCTGCTCGGATTGAAGAAGCCGGCGGCGGCGATTGACCATCTCCAGCAGGCCTTGCAGCTCGGACGCGAACTGCAGCAACGCGAACTCATCGCTCGCGCGCTGTTGCACCTGACCGAAGCTGCGCTTGCCGAACGCGACCACCTGCGCGCGCGAGGCATGATCGACGAGGCGATCGCCGGTCTCGAAGCCGCGCACCTGCGCCCGCAGCTGGCGCAGGCTTATTCGTTGCGTGAGCAGCTCGCGCGGTCGGAGCAGGACGATACCGAAGCCTTGCGATTTGCGCACAAGTCGGCCGACGCGCGCGAAGAACTCATCGGTATCCGTGCCAGCCGCCAGCTCGCTGCGCTCGAGGTGCGCCATGCACGCTCGGACTCCGAGCAACGCCTCGCGATGCTGGCCAAAGACAACGACCTGCAGAATGCGCGACTCGACCAGCAGGCGGCACAACGACGCTTTGGTGCCATCGCGCTCGGAGGCCTGTTGCTTGCGCTGTTCGCGGTGGTCTGGCGCTCTCGCGGCGTGCGTCGCTTGAATCGCGCACTCGAGCTGCGCCATGTCGAGATCGAGCGCCAGCGCGCCGAACTCGGCGAAGCGAATACATGTCTGGAAAAACAGGCCGCCGATCTCTACCACGCTGCCACCACCGACTGGCTCACCGGAGTCTCGAACCGTCGCGTGCTGCTAGAACGCCTCGAACAGCGCGTGCACGAACATCGCTC
>JBDSNK010000337.1:0-8787 GCA_039915385.1 Dokdonella sp. | reverse complement strand
CGACTACAAGTCCCGAAGCCCACGGCCGTCGCCTCCCACACCGCCGCGCGACGCATCCAATGCGGCGAGGCGCGCCTGGCTAAATCGCGGAGGACGGAGGTCCTACTTCTCTCGCTGTCTGCGCGCGTGTGACGACGCACGTTTGGGGTGATTCTGATGGCCAGCGAGGTACTCAACTATCGCACCCGCGACGTCGACACCGCTGGCCGCCTCGATGCCTTCCAGACCCGGCGACGAGTTGACCTCGAGAACCAGCGGACCGCGCCGCGATCGCAGCAAGTCGACGCCCGCGATGCCAAGCCCCATCACTTGCGCCGCACGTATCGCGGTTTCAGTCTCGTTCTCGTTCAGCGTAACGGCGGTGGCGCTGCCGCCGCGATGCAGGTTGGCGCGGAAATCGCCTTCCGGAGCCTGCCGCTGCATCGCCGCGACCACCTTGCCGTCGATCACGAAACAACGCAGATCGGCACCCTTCGCTTCGCCGATGAATTCCTGCACGAGGAAGTTCGCGTATAGGCCGCGGAAAGCCTCGATCATGCCCTGCGCAGCCGAACGCTTCTCGGCGAGCAATACGCCCTGCCCCTGCGCTCCCTCATTGAGCTTGATCACGTGCGGGGGCGGCCCGAGCATGGCGAGCAGATCGGCGGTGTCGTCAGGATTGTCACCGAATACCGTCGTCGGCAGATCGATGCCTTCGCGCGCAAGCAACTGCAAGGTGCGCAGTTTGTCGCGCGCGCGCAGGATTGCGTCGGAACCGTTCGGGGTGAATACCCCCATCATTTCGAACTGACGCACAACAGCAGTGCCGTAAAACGTGATCGACGCACCAATGCGCGGCACTACCGCGTCGATGCCGCGCAGGACGTGGCCCTTGTAATGGATTTCGAACACGCCGGCCGCAATGCGCATGTAGCAGCGCAACGGGTCCAGCACGCGCACGCTGTGGCCGCGCGCGCGCGCAGCTTCGATCAGGCGCTTGGTCGAATACAGGCGTGAATTGCGCGACAGGATGGCGATTTTCATTCAGACTTTTCCGGATTGGGGCAAACCGACCGCAACGGTCGCGGACATGTGTAGGAAAGCGCTGGATCGACGCGGAAACGCCCTTCGAGCGCGCTGCGCCCCAGCAACAGGGGGAACAGCATCGCGCGTCGATCGGTCAAATTCATTTCAGTGCTGAATTGCTGCCCCGCCAGCATGATGTCGGTGCAAATGAACCAGCGCTCGCTGCGGTGGCCACCGGAATCGGTGACCGGGCGGCAGTCGATCACGGGCGCACAACACGCAATCACGCGAAGAGCGCGCCGACGCGGCCGCACGACGAAGCGCACCTGCAGCATGCCGTCCTGGTGGAACGTTTCCAGCGCCTCCACATGCAGCGCCGACGAACGCGCACCGGTGTCGAGCTTGGCCTTGATCGACGCAATGCCGAGCGACGGCAGCGCGAGCCACTCACGCCAACCGAGGTTCGTGCAATCGGCAATTGACGGCGGCCGCTGGGAAATGGATTCGGGCACGTGATTTATCCGGTACGCAACCCGTTTGCGCGCCCGCCGACTTTGCTCCGCCGCGCAAACACGCGCGGGCAAGGGTGGGGTGATTCGGCCGATTCGAAAAACTCGCTGCGTTGCAAACCCATACGAACAGCGTGGAGCGGGTGAAGGGAATCGAACCCTCGTCAGTAGCTTGGGAAGCTACAGCTCTACCATTGAGCTACACCCGCAGGACGCGACAGATTAACGATCACGCCGTGGCCAGACAAGCCGGTCACCAAGGCTGAATCGCCGCTAAGCGATTTCGCAGCCAAGCATGCTGTCGACCGCCGGAAAGTCGGCATTCAGCGTGAATGCGCTGATATGGTAGGCAGCCTGTCAGTGGCGGGCGGCCGATGCGTAGGGAGCAACTCCCACCGCGACCGCGACTGGTGTAGGCGTCCAGGAGATCTTTCGATGTACACAAAGCGTCTGTCCAACACCCGCGGCTGGTGTGCTGCGGCGTTGGTCTTCGTGCTCGGTGCGGTCGCCGGCAATGCCATGGCTGACCCGCCGGACCGCGTAGCGCGCGTCAGCTTTATGCAAGGCGACGTTAGCTTCCAGCCATCGGGTGACGACCAGTGGGCGCAAGCCTCATTGAATCGCCCGCTCAGCACCGGCGACAAGGTCTACACCGACAGTAATTCGCGCGTCGAACTGGAAATCGGCGCGGCCAATATCCGTCTCGACGAACACACCACGTTCAACCTGCTCAACCTCGCCGACAACGCCGCGCAGATCGAACTCACCGATGGCGTGATGAACCTGCATGTTCGCGGTCTCGGCAATGGCCAAAGCGTGGAAGTCGACACGCCCACGCTCGCGTTCGTCGTGAACCGGCCGGGCAACTACCGCATCGACGTCGCGCCGCACGGCGGCTCGACGATGGTGACCGTGTTCGACGGCGCCGGCGATGCCTACGGCGAGAACAATGCGAGTTACAGCGTGCGCGCCGGCAACTCCTATCGCTTCAACGATTCCGCCCTGCACGACTACGAAGTGCTCGATCTGCCGCGGCAGGACGATTTCGATCGCTGGTGCGATTCGCGCAATCGGCGCTATGAGCATTCGGTCTCCAGCGCCTACGTTCCCGAAGACATGATTGGCTATGCCGATCTCGACGATAACGGCTCGTGGAGCGACGTGCCCGAATACGGCCATGTCTGGTACCCGACCACCGTTGCGGCCGACTGGGCTCCGTACCGTTCCGGTCACTGGTCGTGGATCGACCCGTGGGGCTGGACCTGGGTAGACGCGGCGGCGTGGGGCTTTGCGCCGTTCCACTATGGTCGCTGGGCCTATGTCGACGACCGCTGGGGCTGGTGCCCGGGCGAGCGTCGTCGTTGGGGCTCGGTCTATGCGCCAGCGCTCGTCGGATTCGCCGGCGGCAACGGCTGGGGCGTGTCGATCGGTGGCGGTGGCCCGGTCGGCTGGTTTCCTCTCGGCCCGCGTGACGTCTATGTGCCGTGGTATAGCACTTCGCGCGACTACTTCACCAACATCAACGTGCGCAATTCGCGAAGCATCACCAACATCAATATTACCAACGTCTACAACAACTACTCGAGCGGGCGACCAATCACGAACGTCAACTACGCGTACCGAGGAGACGCCAGAGCGATCACGGCTGTTTCGCGCGAAACCTTCATCGGCTCGCGAGCGGTTGGCGGCGCACGCGTGCAGGTGAACGAGAGCCTGCTGCGCAACACCCAGGTCGCCAGTCGCATGAGCATCGCACCGACGCGGGCCAGTTTCGTTGCCGAGGGCGTCGCACGTGGGCGTGCCGCTCCGGCGGCAACGCTGGATCGTCGCGTGGTCGCGCGCACGGCACCTCCGGCCGCCGCACTGCCGATTGCGTCGCGCATGCAGGCGATCCAGCGCAACGGCGCCCAACCACTGGCGACTAATGAGTTGCGCCAAGCGGCAACCGCTCGCGGCGGCGTGCAAGCACAGGGTCGCGAATCGACCGCACGCGTGCAGGTCCTTGGTCGCGGTACCGCACAGCCGCAGCCGCTGCCGATGCATGGCGCCGCAGTCAATCGTGCCGACGCAGCCGGCGAACGGGGCATGCCTTCGCGCGGTGCGCCTGCCGCAGGCAATCGTGCGCCGATGAATTCACCCAACGCGAATGCAGTCACGCGCGATCCGTCGATCCGTGGCCAAGCCGGTGCGACAGACCGCAGCACGCTGCCGTCGGCGCGCTTTGCGCCACGCCGCGGCGGCCAGGGCAACGAGACGCAGGGAAACGGAAACGCGGCACCTGTGCGCGGCAACGCCGCGCAGTCGGACAGGCGCGCGCAGGCGGTCACGCCTGTCGATGCGCAGAATCCGCGCACCAATAATGGCGCCGGCAGGCAGGGCGATACGCGCACGTTCGAACGTCAAACGCCGCAAACGCGGACAACGACGCCCGCGGGGCAGAGTGAGAATCCTTCGGTCCAACGCGAAACACGGATGTCACCGCAGCAGCGCTACACGCAGCCGCAGCAACAGGTTCGTGAAGCGCCGCAGCGCGAGATGCGGCAGGCGCCACAACGCGACGTGCGTGAAGCGCAGCAACAGCGCTTCACCCCGCCGCCGCAACAGCCGCAGGTCCGCGAAGCACCGCAGCGCGAAATGCGCCAGGCGCCGCAGCGGGAAGTGCGTGAAGCGCCGCAGCAGCGCTTTACGCCGCAACCGCAGCAGCAACAGCCGCAGGTGCGGGAAGCGCCACAGCGCGAAATGCGCCAGGCACAGCCGCAAGCACAGGCGCAACCAAGGGCCGAACCACGCGCTCAGTCAGATGATCGCAGCGGCAAGAAAAAAGATGATGAGGACAAGGGACGTCGCTGAAACGCCCCGTGTCAATGGAGTCTGATTGACGAGACGCCGCGCACCGCGCGGCGTCTTTTTTTATGCCCATGGATGGGCGGTATGCCAAAAATGCAGGAGCATTTTTTGGCGATGCCCATGGATGGGCGGTATGCCAAAAATGCAGGAGCATTTTTTGGCGATGGCCATGGATGGCAGGCATGTTGGCAATGCAGGAGCAATTGCCGACGGCCATGGATGGCCGGTACGTTGGGTCCGTTGAAGTTGCCGACGCCAGCGGACACTTCCAACGTCCCCGTGAGTCGGTCCGCTGACGCTCCCGACGTCGGCGAACACTCCCCACATCCCTGTGGGTCGGTCCGCTGACGCTCCCGACGTCGGCGAACACTCCCCACATCCCTGTGGGTCGCGATGCGGGAGCGCGCCAGTAATGTCGCCTCTGACCCTCGGGCGTTTAGAATGGCGGAATGAAGATCATCCTCAACGGCCACGAACGCGAGATCCCCGCGCCAGCAACCTTGACGCACCTGCTCGAACAGGCCGGCTTTGGCGGATGTCGCGTCGCCGTCGAGGTCAATCGTGAAATCGTGCCGCGCAGCAGCTATGACCGTCGCGACCTCGCGGCCGGCGATCATGTCGAAATCGTCCACGCGATCGGGGGAGGTTGAACCCTTGCGCGATGCGGCGAGCGCGTCGCACGAACCGGCCGCCCTCGGCAGGATGAGAAATGCTTAAGGCTGCACAGCGGACGCGGCCAATCCGCTCGAACAATGCTGCGCGCAGCGCGCGCAGTGCGACAACCACCAGCCGCACGAGACCGCATGAACGCCCTTGATGCAACACCGCCCGCAATTGCCTCCGACGCGCTCATCATCGCCGGCAAGAGTTACCGTTCGCGCCTGCTGACCGGCACTGGCAAGTTTCGCGATCTGGAAGAAACGCAGCGGGCGACCGCAGCAGCCGGCGCCGAGATCGTCACGGTTGCAATCCGCCGCACCAACATCGGCCAGAATCCGGGCGAGCCGAACTTGCTCGACGTGCTGCCGCCGGACCGCTACACCATCCTGCCGAACACCGCCGGCTGTTACACGGCTGAGGATGCGGTGCGCACCTGCCGCCTCGCGCGCGAGCTGCTCGACGGCCACACGCTGGTAAAACTTGAGGTACTCGGCGACCAGAGGACGCTGTTTCCTGATGTCGTCGCGACACTCGCCGCGGCCGAAATCCTCGTGAAGGAAGGTTTCGAGGTCATGGTGTACACCTCCGATGATCCGATTCTGGCCAAGCGCCTGGAGGAGATCGGCTGCGTCGCAGTGATGCCACTGGCTGCGCCGATCGGTTCCGGCCTTGGCATCCAGAATCGCTACAACCTGCTCGAAATCATCGAGAACGCCAACGTTCCGATCATCGTCGACGCGGGCGTTGGCACCGCATCGGACGCCGCGATTGCGATGGAGCTCGGCTGCGACGGCGTGCTCATGAACACCGCAATTGCCGGCGCAAAGGATCCGGTCCTCATGGCGCATGCGATGAAGCTTGCGGTTGAAGCGGGTCGCGCCGCGTTTCGCGCAGGTCGTATTCCGCGCAAGCGCTATGCGTCGGCTTCGAGCCCGATTGACGGGCTGATTTAGTGCGATCACCCCTGATCACGAAAGTCAGGAAGCGGCCATCCATGGCTGCACCTCTCACGAAAAGCCCATGGCATGGATAGTCACGAGGTCCACGAACGCCGTATCCGCAGTTTCGTGCTGCGCCAGGGCCGCTTCACGCCGGCTCAGCAACGTGCGTTCGACCAGCACTGGTCGCGCTACGGCCTCGACTATGCAGGGACGCCGCGCGACTTCGACGCAGCTTTTGCAAGGCACGCACCGCTGGTCCTGGAGATCGGGTTCGGCAATGGCGCTCAGCTGTCGCACTCGGCGCACGTCGAATCGGCACGCGATTTCATCGGTGTCGAGGTGCATCGACCTGGCGTCGGCCGCCTGATGAACGGTCTTGCTGACGCCGACGTCGCCAATGTGCGCCTTTACAACCATGATGCCGTCGAGGTGCTTGCAAACGAGATTACCGCCGAGTCGCTCGCCGAGGTGCGCATCTATTTTCCGGATCCCTGGCACAAGAAGCGTCACAACAAGCGACGCCTGATCCAGCCGGATTTCCTCGACCTGCTCGCTTCGCGCGTGGTGCCGGGTGGGCGCTTGCATTTGGCGACCGACTGGGCCGACTATGCCGAGCATATGCACAGCGTGCTCGAAGCTGCTCCGGCGTGGCGCACCGATCCGCATCACGCCGATGCGAACGTGCGGCCGCCGTGGCGTACCGAGACCCATTTCGAGAGCCGCGGTCTGCGACTCGGTCACGGCGTCTGGGATTTCGTCCATGAACGAATCTGAGCGCGGCTGACGCGCCCGGACCCGAAGAAGAAACCGCCCCGAATGGATGCCGGCCTGTCCCTCACCACCAACATGGCGCTCGTGTTCGCGTTGCTCGCGTTCACCGTGCTGATGCTGGTGCTCGAATGGATCCGTTCCGATCTAATCGCCCTGCTGGTGATCGTGGTGATCGGCATCACGCGTCTGCTGCCGGTGGAGCAGTTGTTCGAGGGGTTCGCCGGCAACGCGGTGATCTCGCTGATCGCTGTCATGATCATGGGCGCCGGCCTCGACCGCACCGGCATGCTCGGCAAGGCCGCATCGTTTATCTTGCGCCTCGCAGGCGGCGTCGAGTCACGCGTTTCCCTGCTGATCAATGCGATGGTCGGATCGCTCTCATCGGTGATTCAGAGCCAGGCCTTGAGCGCGCTCTTCCTGCCCGTGGTCAGCCGCATCAGCTCACGCACCGGCCTTCCGCTCAAGCGCCTGCTGCTGCCGATGGCCTGCATGATCCTGTGCGGTACCAATGTCACGATGATCTCGAACTCGCCGCTGATCCTGCTCAACGATCTGATCGCGAGTGCAAACCGCAACCTGCCTCCGGGTGCGCAGACGATCCAGACGTTCACCCTGTTTGCTATCGCGCCAGTCGGCATTCCGCTGCTGCTCGGCGGACTCGCCTACTTCGCGCTGTTCACGCGCCGCCTCCTGCCCAGCGAGGAAGAAGATCGGCAGAAGGTCACGCCCGGACGCACCGAGACCTACTTCGCCGAGACCTACGGCATCGACGGCGACGTGCTTGAACTCATCGTCACAACCGACAGCCCGCTCGTCGGCATGAGCGTCGGCGAGGTTGAGCAATTGCGCGGCGCACCGCTGATCCTTGCTCTCAAGACCGGCAGTGAAGCGCGGCTTGCGCCGCCGACCGATCAGATGATCTGGGTCGGCAGCGTGCTCGGCGTGCTCGGCAAGCGAGAGGCGGTCAACGAGTTTGCGAACACGCAGTTGTGCCAGGTGCAGACGCGGCTGCGCAATTTCGCGGACCTGTTCAATCCGACGCGCGCGGGCATTTCGGAGGCCGTGATTCCGCCTAACTCGCGCTGGATAAAACAATCGATCGGCGATCTTCGCCTGCGCAAAACCCACGGCATCTCGGTACTCGCGGTCAATCGCGGCGAACAGGTGTTTCGCGAGGATGTGCGCACAGTCGCGTTGCGCGCGGGCGATACGCTGGTACTGCACAGCTTCTGGCGCGATTTGGCACAGACCGCCGAGTCGCACGACTTCGTCGTCGTCACCGACTATCCGAAGGACGAACAGCGCCCGAGCAAGATCTGGCATGCCGCGGTGTTCTTTGGACTCGCGATGGGACTGGGTCTGTTCACCGATATCAAATTGTCGATCGCGATGCTGGTCGGCGCGGTCGGCATGCTGCTGACCGGCGTGCTCAACATGGACGAGGCCTACGCCGCGATCAACTGGAAGACGATATTCACCCTCGCCTGCCTGATCCCGCTCGGCTGGGCGATGGATTCGACCGGAGCCGCCGCATGGATCGCGCAGGAAGTGTTGAAGTATCTGGGCAGCTGGCCGCAATGGGGACTGCAAGCGGTGATCGCGATCCTCGCGCTGTTCTGCGCGCAAGTCGTGTCGAACGTCGGCGCGACCGTGATGATGGTGCCGATGGCGATCAACGTCGCGCTCGCGTCCGGCGGCAACCCCGCGGTGTATGCGCTCGTGGTCGCGATCTCGACCTCGAACGTATTCATCATCCCGAGCGCCAATCCGGTGATCCAGATCATTGCCGGCCCGGGCGGCTATCGCCGGCGCGACTTCCTGCGTGTGGGCATTCCGCTGACGCTGCTGATGCTCACGATCATGCTGGTATCGGTGAATCTGCTGTTCGGGCGCGGCTGAAGCAGGACAAGGTGCGGAAATCAAAGCCCGCTCGCGATGACTTCGCCACTACGCGAAACTATTCCAGTACCGGGCATCCCGTTCGTGAACGTCTTTCGACGGCCGAATTCGGCCATGCCTGTTCGCAGCTCATGCAACAGGCGGCCAAGGGACAA
>JBDSNK010000311.1:0-4459 GCA_039915385.1 Dokdonella sp. | reverse complement strand
GATGCCCGCCGCAACAGCGGACGCGGTAGCGAGAACGAACTTCACAAGCATGGCTCAAATCCCTGTTCTGAAAGGAAGAACAACCGACATACCCACGGTCGCCTTTGTAGCAGAAGCCTGCGCCCGGTTCCATGGTTGGCGCGCTTTTACGGGGTCGCGGTCACGGAATCGCCGAAAATTGCTCCTGCATTTTCGGCATACCGGCCATCCATGGCCATAAAAGAAAAGGGCCGCAAAGCGGCCCTTTTTCGAAAATCCGGTAACGGCGTTCCGCTCAGCGCTGACGCGCCTTGAAGCGCGGGTTGCTCTTGCAGATCACGAATACCTTGCCGCGGCGACGCACGACCTTGCAGTCGCGGTGACGCTTCTTAGCGGACTTGAGGGACGACAACACTTTCATGGCACGCCTCGCAACAGTTTCTGAACACGGAAAGCGCGGAATTGTAAGGGATTCCGGTTGGCATGGATAGTGGTGCGTTAGTTTTCCCCGAATCGCCCTTGTTCCGGCGGTGGGATCAAAGCCAATCCGGACCGTGATGCGGGCTGATTCCGTCACCATGCCAGGCTCTCCAGGCTGGCACGAGTTCTCATGGTCAGCGGGTCGAGCTGCTGTTGCGTCGTCAGCAGCCTGCTGCACGCGGCACCGCATTGTCGTCGACGATTCGATCAGGGAGGACCTCGCGCAGATCGTGAAGCCCGCGTTCGGGTCTTTGCTGCGCATCTTCATTGTGTTCGTGCGCTGGTTCTTCGCCGAAGGCGTTGTGCGCTTCATGTTCGTGCCTATGGCCGGGTCGGTCATGTTCGCGATGGCTTGCCGGTTCGTGCTGTGGCGCACAAGCGGCAACGCGCTAATCGGTCGGTACGACAGCCAGCTGCAGAACGACGTGCCGAACATGCCGGCATGCACTGCGGCAGTGATCACCGCAGCGGAATATCTGGCCAGGACATATGCGGCGACTGTCGAGTCTGCCGCCGAGAGCGCGACGACTGGCACGACACTGATCCACCTTGCGGCTGATACCGCAGGTGGCGAATTGTGGTCGCGCGGTTTTGCGAATGTGAGTCTCGATAGCGGGTGAGGATCCCTCGCGATTTTCGGAAGGGTATCGAAAATCGGCTCGGTCCTTGCGCCTGCTGGCTGCATCGTTGAAAGGCAGCTGGACAGGGTTGCCGATGGCGATGTCGTGCGTGTTGCGGATGCAGCCAAGAGGACGGGGCCGTGTTCACCCGCCTATTGCCCGTTCGCAGAGGCATGCGAGGATTCTTGCTGGCACCGCAACGCCGGACTCGTTTCACTGTCGCTCGACTGATATTGTCCACATCTCGGTTCGTGGTCAGGGGGAGGGGCGGATGGACCCCGCAAATCAAGGTCTGCTGATTACTTACCTCGCGCAGGCGTTGGTGGGCATTGTGCAAGTTGGGATTTTTGCGCATTTCTATCGCATCTACCGTCAGGATTATCTGCGCTATTGGATGTGGGCGTTTGCGGCCTTGTGTGTTTACCAATTGGCGGCGGCAGGCGCCGTCTACGAGGTCAGCGTCGACCGCGCCAACCTCGGTGTGCGACTGCTCTGGTCGTGGTCGTCCCAAATCGCTTCCTACCTTCAGATCGCGTTGCTGATCGTGGGTAGTCTGCGTGTTGGAGGAGGGGCAGGAATCGGGAAGCGGAATCTTGCGAGGGTGCTGGTTATCGCCGCTCTTTTCGGCACAGCCGTGAGCCTGGCCTACGCATTTTCGAGTGATGGAGCCGATGCTCGACTGTTCCTGCGCGTAGGATTGCGATTTGCGATCAGTGGGGCGGCTTTCATTGTGACCGCAGTCCTGCTGGCTCGCCGTCGCGCCCTGATTCCCGGCCTCGGCTTGCGTTTCGTGATGGCAGCGTTTGCCGTCTACGGACTTATGCTGCTGCAGGAATCGGGCTTTTTCGTACTGCAGTTCCGTCATGGCCAGAGTATTCCCGGCGTAGAATTCCTTGGACTATTCGATCTTGTCGCGCAGGCGTGCATCGGCTTCGGATTGATTATTTGGCTCGCAGAGGACGAGCGTCGCCGCGCGGACCGCGCGACGCTGGACACCGAACGCCTGCGCAGCTTCGATGCAAACACGGGACTTCCCAACCGCAACCAGGCGCTGCGCCAGATAGACGCCGACCTCCGCAGCGGTGGTGCAGAAACGCCATTGGCAATCCTTGCGATCGATTTTCCCGAGCTCGAAGGCATGGCGAAATGGCTGGGGTTTCCCGAAGTTGAAGGCATTGCATTGCAGGCTGCCCAGCGACTGCAGGATAGCGCCGAACAAGTGGGTCGACGTCTTGCCCGCGTGCACGCTCATCGCTTTCTCCTGAGCGTCGCGGAACGCAGCGACAATGCTTCACTCATCGGTCTCTCGCAGAAGCTGCGGGAAGTCCTGCTCAAGCCATACGCCGCCGCCGCGTCGCCGCTGTCGGTCGCAGTCGCGATCGGAATCGCTGTAAGCCCAGGCGACGGATGCGATGCCGCAACCTTGCTGCAGCATGCGGAAGCGGCCGCCCAAGGCGCTTCACATGGGATCGCATTCTATTCCGCCAAACGAGATGCTATCGCGCGGCGACGCATGGAATTTTCAGCGCAAGTGCGCGCGGCATTCGAGGCCGGTGAATTCGTCCCGTACTTCCAGCCCATTGTGCGATCTGGGCATCGAGATGTCGTCAGTTTCGAAGTGCTGGCGCGTTGGCATCACCGTGATCGCGGCCTGCTGCTACCAGCCGAATTTCTTGCAACGGTCGAGGAATGCGGCCTTTTGCCGGCGATGGACATGCACTTGTTGCGTGAGGCATGCGCGTGGGCGGCAGGACATGCGGACGACCCAGGGGCCCCCACGATTTCAGTCAACGTCTCATCACACGCGTTCGAGCAGGAGAGTTATCAGGATCTCGTGCGTCTGACGCTTGCGGCCACCGGACTCGATCCCCATCGATTGCAGATCGAAATCACCGAGTCGACGGCACTTGCGGACACCGAGCACACGCGGACCACACTGAATGCGTTGCGCGCGGATGGCGTGCGCGTCGCCCTCGACGATTTCGGTGTCGGTTTCTCGTCACTCGCGCAACTGCGCGATCTGCCGGTGGACTCGCTGAAGATCGATCGCAGCTTCGTCCAGGCCGCGTTGCACGATAAAAAAACGGCCGCCATAGTGGATTCAATCACCATGCTTGCATGCAAGTTGGGTCTGGAAGTGGTGGCCGAAGGTGTCGAGAGCTCCAGTGAGGCAATTCACTTCGAGAAGTTGGGCGCCACGCATTTGCAGGGATTTTTGTTCAGCCAGGCTCTCGAGGGCGCGCGAGCGAACGAGTGGGTAGGGCGGGGCTTGGCGATCATTGCAGACTAGTGAGAGCAGTAACGTGCCGATGTTGACAAAAGTTTTGCCAGGGACCCTGCGGTCGGCAACAGCGGCTTCGTCGTTGTCGTCGGTACTGCGCTCCAAGGTTAGCACCGGCCAATCCAGATAGCAGGGCTCGCGCGTGCCGTCGAATGCTCTCACTTTGACGAGCTTGAACCAGACTTTTCGACATCGTGCCTAAGCGGTCTATAGCGAACCACCATCCTCAGCGTCGCTGATCCTTCTCTGCCGTTCCGAAGCGGATGCAAACAGCGTTTCGCGAACGACGTCTGCAAGCGCAGTGGCGCGGGATGCGACGGCGGCGGTGACCGGCCAGCAGATTAGCGTTCGAAAACGCACGGATCGCCTGCGCACATCCCGCCACTGATGGCAGCAGGAAACGCGACGCAACCGGTATTGCAACAAACGCGCTCAGGCTGCAGGCCACTCCTGGCTGACCTCGCCTGCAGACGACAGGTCCGCCAACCGCCAAGCGACAGCTTGATCTGCCCGAAACGGGACGACGGTGTCGCGACCGTCTCCGATTTGCCGTGGAACGGTCCAGGCTCGTCGTTCCAGCACGATGGTGTCGGCATTGCGGGGCAGGCGGTAGAAGTCCGCACCGTGGAAACTGGCAAAAGCCTCAAGACGGTCGAGCGTTGCGGCCTGCTCGAACGCCTCGGCGTAGAGTTCAATCGCTGCGTGTGCAGTGTAGATGCCGGCGCAGCCGCAGGCCGACTCCTTGGCGTGGCGCGGGTGCGGCGCGCTGTCGGTGCCGAGGAAAAACTTGGGATTGCCGCCGGCCGCCGCGGCGACCAGCGCCCGACGGTGCGCCTCGCGCTTCAACACCGGCAGGCAGTAGGCGTGCGGACGCATGCCGCCCGCGAACATGGCATCGCGGTTGAGCAACAAGTGGTGCACGGTGATGGTCGCCGCCACGTTGTCCGGCGCCGTGCGGACGAACTCGACGGCCTCGTGCGTGGTGATGTGCTCCAGCACCACCTTGAGGCGCGGGAAACGCTCGACGATGCGAACCAGATGCCGCTCGATGAACACCGCCTCGCGGTCGAAGACATCGACGTCGGCGTCCGTCACCTCG
>JBDSNK010000254.1:0-18893 GCA_039915385.1 Dokdonella sp. | reverse complement strand
CGACTACGGGCGGCAACGGTGGCGGCATCTACTTCGACGGTGCCGGCTCACTCGACGCGACCAACGTCCACTTGCACAGCAACCACGCCAGTCGCGGGGGAGGTCTCTATGCGAATGGAACCGGATCCGGCCTTGCCATCCGCCTGCATCGCGGTACCGATATATTCAGCAACATCGCCGATCACACCGGCGGCGGCATTCGCGTGCAGGGCAACACGCGATTGTTCATGCTCGAAGGCGGTCGTGTTTCCAACAATACGGTACCGTCGAACGACTCGGATGGAGCAGGAGGTGGCATTCAAATCGTGGGTCCGGCGCAAGCAGATATCGGATCTTCCGAAATTTCGTTCAACAGTGCGAGATATGGCGGCGGCATCGCCGTCAATAGCAGGGACTCAGACTCTGGACGTTTGCGGTTTTTCACCACGCTGTCTGGACAGCTGGTGCGCATTGAGAACAATCGGGCCGCAGCGACCGGCGGCGGCCTCTTCGTGGATGCGAACCGCTCAATAACCGATTCCAGCTGGAGTTTCGCCTGCGGCTTTGGCTACAGCATCAGCGGAAACGCCGCGACTAACGGGGCGGCAATCTACCTCGATACGGATTCTTATTTTGGATTCCCCATTGGAGCGGTTGCAGATCTTTCTTCATCGATCGTGACGACGGCCTCTTTAGCGTGCGGACCCGAGCCGGCCGTGGCGTTGGGCGCGCTGTCTTGTCCCGCAGGACAGACGTGCAACAGGATCAACGGCAATCGCGCTGAATATACAAATGGAAGTGCGAGCGACGGCTCGACCATCGTGGTGCAGACCAAGGCAGAACTAGTCGCGGAACAGGTCGAATTGCGGGGAAATGCAGGCGCGCACGTATGGCTCGGATTCGAAACATGGTGGGACACTCCGGAGTCTTGTACGAATTGCCTCATCGTCGACAATCAGGTCACCGGTGACCTGGTTCGAATGGAGGAAGGCGCCACGCTGGAGCTGAAAAACTCGACGATCGCCGGTAACGCGATTGGCGGATGGAATGTCCTGTCGCTGACGGGGGACCTGGTATTGAACGAATCGCTACTATGGCAATTGGGCAAAACGAGTCTTGCGCAGAGTGGCGGTCGTCAGCGAAGCATCCGCAATGTGCTGGCGAGTGAAACAGGATCGCTCGGCAGTGCTGCGACCATCGAAGCCATCTATCCGGAATTTCTCGACCCGACCCACGGGGACTATCATCTGGCCCCCACCTCGCACGCGATCGACTACGCGGCTGCAACCGGCGGCGCCGATCTGGAAGGGTTTGATCGCACGATCGATCTGCCGACGCCGAACCGTTCCGGTGGTGGCCCACTCGATTTGGGTGCGTATGAACGACAGAGCTTCAGCACCTTTCCGTTTGACCAAAATTTTGATCAGGTAGCGGCGCCTGCTTTGCCCGCCGGATGGTCAGCCAACGGTTGGTCAACGTTCACCGGAGCTGTCGCCACTACGCCGAACGCGGCCTACACCGACGACTCTCCCACGGTAACGGACAAGTCGCTCGAAACTCCGCCGGTGCAAATCGTGCGCAAAGGACGCCTGCGGTTTCTCCACTTGATGGATCTCGAAGACGTACCAGGGTCCGGACTCGCCGAAGATGGTGTTTTATTGAAAATTGCGATCGCCGCAGGGCCTTTCACGGACATCTTCCAGGCCGGCGGCAGTTTTTCCAGCGGTGGCTACGATCATGCGATCCCCTCTTTTGCCCCGGGCAACAACCCGCTCAAGGGGAGTGCGGTATGGAGTGGAGACACGCAGGGGCGCTACAAGGAAGTCATTGTCAATCTGCCTGCTTCGGCCGATGGAAAGTATGTGCGTCTGCGTTGGCGCATGGGAACGGACAACTCCAATTCCAGGTTTCATTTCGGCTATTTGCTGGACGATATCCACATTGATGTCGATGGATCGAACCTGTGACGACACTAGCCGCAATGGTGTCGACTACTGACGGTCCAGCTGCTTGATGCAGGCATGCGCCCGATCGTCGTCGCATGCCTGCAGTCATCTGCACTGCAGCGGCGACTACGAGCGCGTCGATCCAAGGTTTGGAGAGATGTCATGACGATAATTCCATCGACGACGTCAACTTTGTTTTTGCGACCTCTTGCTGCCGCCACCGTGGTGATTTACGCAACGGCCATAGCCGCGTGGATGGCGGTGTCGGTCACTCAAGCTGCGGCGCGCGCGCTGCTGGGTGAGCCGCCAATCATTGCAATCACGAATTGCAATGACAGTGGCGCCGGCAGCTTGCGCGATGCAATCCACAACGCGGTCAGCGGCGACATCATTGATCTGACGCTTCTCACTTGCGGACGCATATCACTGACGACCGGCGCGCTCGATATCGACCAACCCGTCCTCACACTGACGGGACCTGGTGCAGGTGCGTTGGCGATCGACGGCAGCAATAGAGACCGCATTTTCCACACCAAGGGCAGCGAGACATTGACATTGCAGGCGATGTCGATCGCCAACGGTACTATTCACCGACGCGACAGCGACGCTGATGATGCCGCCGGCGGTTGCATCTACGCCGATGGCAACGTGGTGTTGAGCGGCGTCAACGTCCGATATTGCGAGGCACTTGCTGAAGGCAGTCGCACCGCGCTCGGTGGTGCTGTGTGGGCGCGCGGACAGGTCGATCTGGAATACAGCAGAATCTCTGGAAATTTCACCTACACGCAGGGTTCCGGGTATGCACGTGGTGGCGGCCTGTACGCGTCGGGTGGCCTCTTCATGGTCTCCAGTACGCTGGCGGACAACGCTGCTTACAGCATTGCCGAAGCCCGCAGCGTTGGCGGTGGCGCGTTCGTGCGTGGTGGCGTGGTGATAGCTAGTTCGACCGTTTCCATGAATGAGGCAGATCGTAGTGGCGGATTGGACCTCGACGACAACGCCGGAAATCCTGCGAGCCTCATCAGCAGCACGGTTTCCGGCAACTCCGCTCGGCTTGTCGGCGGCATATCCGCTCGGCCCGTGCTGCAGCTCTACAACTCGACCATTGCATTCAACAGATCAAGCGCCTGGACCGACACCGACAGCGCGGGACATCATTTTGCAGCGGGCGTGCACGTCTTCGACGCGATCAGGATGAACAGCACGATAATCTCGAACAACGTCAACGCGGGCGCACCATCACCGACTGCGGATCTTACAGGCGCAGACGGCGCCCGGTTTTTCGGACACCAAAACAACGTGATGGCTTGCGATATAACGTGTGCCACCGACACGACGAGTGGAGATCCTGGACTGCATCCACTGAGATTCAACGGGGGTGTCACACAAACACACTTGCCGACCGGGGGATCATGGAACGCACTCGGCGGTAACAATGTGGACGGGGTGATCTGGGACCAACGCGGTCCGGGCTTTCCACGGAATTCACGCGACGGCTGGATCGACATTGGGGCTCTTCAGATCGAAGCCGACGGTATTTTCCGCGATGACTTCGAGCAAATTCAGATGGCCAAGGAGTCGGATCTGCGTGTGGCAGCGAGTAGAGTCTCGGTGTCAACCACAGAAGCAAACTCGCCGTGAAGGTCGGCGAGCGCGATGGCTTGGACGAGTTCCGCTGGATATTCCACGCCATCCGGCCCGACGCGATCGAAGGTGGCTGTTGCATCCGAGACAACCAACGCAGAAAACCCCAGGTTGCCGGCCATCCGTGCTGTGGTTGAAATGCAGTGATTGGCCGTCAATCCAACGAGCACCAATGTTTCATGGCCGCGCCCTCGCAATAGCGCCTCAAGTGAGGTCCCGATGAATCCGCTGTTGACGTCTTTATGGACGATGAATTCGCCTGACTTCGGCGTTACTCGATCCTTGAAGTCGTTGCCTGGTTGTCCGGGGCGCAGCGGTGAGGTAGGGTCGGTGGACATATGCTTCAGATGAATCACCGTACGGTTGCTGGCGCGCCACGCATCTAGCAGCTCGACAATCCGATCCTCCATCTGTGGGTTGTTCCGGCGTCCCCAACGCGGTTCATCAAAACCGTTCTGGACATCAATGACCAGCAATGCAGCATTCTCCGAAATCATCTGCATTCTTGTTTCCTCGTCATCGAGGGGACAACGTATGCCCCACTCATATAGCCTGCGCGTACGCTTTCGATACTCCAAAACTGCGATCCGGCGCATCGGCAAAGTCGATGGGAACATGTGCTCATGAAAACAGAGCTTGAACTTCGACATCTTCGGGTCTTTCTGGCCGTGGCCGAATTGGGTGCGTACACACGCGCTGCGCGATCGCTGGGAATCTCTCAGTCAACGGTTTCGGAGACGCTGAGCGCGCTGGAGCGCACGCTTGGTACGGCTGTCTTTCGCAAGGTAGCCAAGGGTTCAATGCTGACGCCGGCAGGGGAAGCCTTGCTTCCGTACGCCAGGCGAATGCTCGCTCTGACCAACGAACTTGTCGCAGAGCTGGCGAGTGTGACAACCCATGTCAGCGCTACGCTGGTGGTCACGACGGTGGAATCGCTGAGCACATATGTGCTTCCGTCACGGTTGGCGAGCTTGCGCAAGCGCTGGCCCATGGCTCGAATGGAGTTGGTCACGGGGACTTGCAACGAGATTCGCGAAAGCGTCGCAGCGGGGAAGTGTGATCTCGGCCTTGTTCTCGAAGCCGAAAGCGGAATCGAAGATCATTCAATCCTTGTCAAGACGCGTCTGGTGATCGTCGGATCTCCCGCCCACCCCCTGGCCAATCGCAATGCTTCGGCCGAGCAGCTGCGCCGCTGCGATTTCTACATGAGCGATGCGGCCGGCGACTACCACCAGGTTCTCAGGCAGCACTTCGAAAACGCGCAGATTCCGCTTCCGCGGACGCAGGCACTCGGAACCGTAGAAGGAGTGAAGCGAGGTATCCTCACCGGTGGAACGGCGCTCGGGCTACTGCCGGCTCACGCCGTGGAGCAGGAGCTGCGCGAGGGCGTACTCGCCGAAGTGAACGTCAGCCCATCCCTGCGCGGACTTGTGATGCGCGCAATGTTCCCTCCGGGCGTTTCGTTCCCGCCGATGGTCGACGATTTGATCGAGAGCTTGCGGGTTCCCGGAGAGCACTGATCCTGGGCGAGGGTAATTGCTCGCCGGGCGCAGCATCTGTTCGCCCCGAGGCGCACAAAGGACCTTGGCGCGGAGCGATCGAGGTACGAATTTGCGTAGGCGGAACCGCCGATTGAAGCGCTATGCCGGTCCACCGACTAAGTGCCGAACGTACTTGCGCCGATTGAAGGTGTGGTCGATCCCCATTCGCATGTTGTAACGAGTGAACTTCCAGGTTTTGCTTTGAATGGAGGTCGGTCTACGGTTGTGAACGTCCATCGTGTCTACTGCTCGGGCGGACACAAATCGAAGCTGTCCGCAAAGATGTACTCATCTCTTGTTGGAACCGTATCGATGTGAATATCGTCGAGCCAGTAGCCGGTACCCGAAACGGATGAGTCGGTGCCCATGCGCCAGCGCAGATAGATGGTGCATCCGGCAAGCTCCGGCGGGAAATTGACCACGACATCCTGGTAGCCTTGAACCAATCCGCTCCATGCCTGTCGTCCAGCAAGAGGGTTACCTCCTGGCAGGTACATGGTGTGGTCATATCCACCGCTTTCAAAAGTCGCTCCGAAATCGAGAATGTCGAAGTAGGAAGAGGCGAGTGAGGTTTTGACTTCGAGCACCACGCCGTCGGCTGCGAAGGGAAATACCGTTGAACTCTCCAAATTCATCTGATGGCGGAAGCGCAACTGTGTATGGCTCCCGATCTTGAACGGTGGCCCGAACAGCGACTTGTCGGTGACGACGTTGGGATCGTCCGTGAAAGCCGCGTTTGGGGTACTTGCCGGAGAGTCCGCGGTGGTGAACCAACCGGCCTGTTCCCAATGGGTCGGTAGCAACGGAGGCGTCACTCCGTCGAACGATTCGTCCAGGCCAAATGCGACAGGGCTCGGCTCCTGGTCCGCGGCCGGAACGTGAAGACTGCCGTTGGACGCAATGAGCGATCCGTGATCAGAGGTATTTACGTTGGTTCCTGCCATGTACGCGGGCTGCGCTGCTGCGTCCATCGACACAATGGCCAGCAGACAGGCAGACAATTTCACCATGCCCGCAATCATGTCGGACACATCGGGTGCGCGCTTCATCATCTCGAGTTTCAATTTCGTGGAAGGTCCCGACGTACAACGTCAATGAAGAGTCCTTTACGCCATTTGATTGGAGGTGCTCGTTTGTCCGTTGGTGCGGGTTCCGATGCGATGCCGATGCCGAGTCGAATCGTTGTCGAAAGGCGTGTCGCAAAGTGCATCAAGAATGCGTTCTACGACCTGTAGCGCGGCACACGTCCTTGCGGCGAGGTTAGATATGGCGCGTTAAATGGCTGCTTACCGCTGCGAATGGCCTTCCTGGCAGCCACCGTGTTCATTTGACGATGTTTTATTCGTGATGTGCGAGCAAGCTCCCCTGCACGCGACTCCGGTACCGCTTCTGGCGTCGGCGACGCAAGGGTCCACCAAGAGGATTGACCCATGTTGAGCACCTTCCTGTCGCTTGCGACATTGTTGAACGTCGCCACCGGCGTTGCGGCGGCTCCTGCGAAGCCGACGCCTGCGCCGATGGCGGCACCCCGGACCCCGGGCTGCGCCGAGCCGGAGCGCCACGAGCTTGATTTCTGGCTGGGAGACTGGGACACGTTTGAGCCCGAAGGCCCGCTCGGAAAATCGCAGGCTCGCGCCCACGTCGACTCGATATTGGCCGGCTGCGCATTGCATGAACTGTACGAGCAGACCGATGGGCTTATCGGCGACAGCTTCCTCGGTTACGACTCGATCACCAGGAAATGGCAACAGACCTGGCTGACCAACTTCGGCGCCTACATGTTCCTTACCGGCTCGTTCAAGGATGGAACGCTCACGCTCGAAGGAACCTCGCACACCAAGACCCGGGATATTCCGTCCCGGATCACCTGGAAGGCTGAAAAGGGCGGTGTCCGTGAAACGGGCGTGATGTCGTTGGACGGCGGCAAAACCTGGGTGCCGGCGTTCGACGTGCTCTTCCTGCGGCACAAGGACTGATTTCCGAGTGCTATTCGCGAATGGAGTACTTGAACGATCACACGTTCAAGAATGCGCGAGCGGCGATGGATTGCGCTGACACGCCCGGCGCGAAGGGGTCTGTGGATTTTGCATAGGTCGATGGCGAAAACATTCTTGCCGATGGACTCCGGCAGGACTCACGAGAGTTCGCTACCCAGGTTATCGACTCTGCCAGCGCGCCATGCGCTGAAATCGCGTTCACTCGCGAGCCCCACCTCTTGATTTCCCTTCCCCTATCCGTGGCATTTCCGTGGCGGGCGGCATCATGCCACCGACCACGGATGCGGCGAGCAAATTTTCAATGGAGCTGTTCATGAATCCTGGATTTTCCCTGCTGTCCGTGGTGCTCGCATCCGCTGCGTCCACAGCTATCGCTCAGCAAGCCGTCGACGACCCCAAGACGCTCGACGTCGTGATCGTGACGGGAACACGTGCGAGCGATCGCACCGAAGCGGTATCGACATCGCCGATCGACATCATCACGCCGGACATGCTCGAGGCGACGGGTACAAATGAACTGGCGACCGCACTTTCGCGCGCGCTGCCGTCGTTGAACTTTCCCCGCCCGGCCGTCTCGGACGGTACCGACGCAGTGCGACCAGCGCAGTTGCGCGGACTCGCACCGGACCAGGTGCTGGTGCTGGTCAACGGCAAGCGCCGCCACACCACCGCACTGATCAACCTCAACGATACGCAGGGCAGGGGTTCTTCGCCCGTCGATCTCAACGCCATTCCGATTTCCTCGATTGATCGCGTCGAAGTCCTGCGCGATGGCGCTTCCGCGCAATACGGCTCGGATGCGATCGCTGGCGTGATCAACATCGTGCTGAAGGGGGGCGATTCGGGCGGTGGAGTGTCCGCACGCGCCGGCCAATACAGTGCTGGCGATGGCGCGCAGTACCAGGTGGCCGGCGATGGTGCCGTGCCACTCGGCGCGAATGGCTTCCTCCATCTCGCCGCACAGGATGGCCACAGCGATCAGAGTGATCGCGCGCGTCCGTTCAACGGGACGCCCACCGCGAGTACGCCGCCACTGGGCAAGGTGGTGCAACGCTACGGCGATCCTGATGTCGATGATGCGGGCATCTCCTACAATGCGGAATACAATCCGTTCGGCGCAACTCTCGCGCTGTATTCGTTCGGTTCGATCAGCAATCGCGATGTGCTGTCGAACGGATTTTTTCGTCCTGCCGGTGATGCGCGCAACATCCCGCAAATATATCCGAATGGATTTCTCCCAAATATCCACAACGTTGCCAAGGATCGCTCTGTCGTGGTTGGCGCGCGCACTGAACTGGACGGCTGGAAGCTCGATCTCAGTTACGACTACGGTTACAACCAACTCGGCTTCGATGTCGAGAACAGCCTAAATCGCAGTCTCGGCCCGACCTCGCAAACGCGGTTCCACGCGGGGGCATTGGAAGTCACGCAGAACGTGCTCAACCTCGACGTCAGCAAGCCGTTCGACATGACCTGGCTGACATCACCGCTCACGCTTGCATTCGGTGCCGAATGGCGCGACGACAAGTTCAATCAAAGTCCGGGTGAGCTCAATTCGTATGTGGACGGCGACGGACCATCCATCAACACCCCGCCAGGTGCGCAGGTATTTCCAGGCTTCCGGCCGGAAGACGCCGGCCACCACCATCGCGACAGCCAGTCGGTCTACGTCGACGCAGAAGCCAACATCACTGAAAGGCTGTCCGGTGGCATCGCCGCGCGCTATGAAGACTACAGCGACTTCGGTTCGACCACGTCGGGCAAGGCGTCCGCGCGCTATGCCATTACCGATGCGGTTGCTCTGCGCGGCAGCGTTTCCACGGGCTTCCGTGCGCCATCACTGCAGCAACAATTTTTTCAGTCGACCGCAACCAATTTCATCGGCGGCATTCCGTTCGACGTGCGCACGTTTGCGGTCGACAATCCCACCGCAATCGCGCTCGGTGCGGAGCCATTGAAAGCCGAGAAGTCGACCAACTACGGGCTGGGCCTGGTGCTGCAACCGACCGATGCGTTGCACCTGACCATTGACGCTTATCGCATCGACATCGACGATCGCATCATCCTGTCCGAAAACCTGATCGGCAATGCCGTAACCGCATTCCTCGAGCACCGTGACATATTCGGCGTGACCGGTGGCCGCTATTTCACCAATGCGGTCGACACGAAAACAACGGGCATCGATTTCGTCGGCACCCAACGCTGGAAATTCGATAGCGGAACGTTCCACTTGACGTTCGGCTACAACTACAACAAAACCGATATTCGCGCGATTGCGCCAAACCCGCTCGAGCTCAGCGCCGGCAATCTCAATTTGCAGCGCATCGGGCGCGTCGAACAAGGACGCATCACGGTGGGCGCGCCGCGCGACAAGGTCATTCTCGGCGGGGTCTGGACATCCGGCAACTGGAGTGTCTCCAACACCGCCACGCGCTACGGTCGTTTCAGCATCCTCAATACGAATCCGGCGTTGGACCAGACCTTCGGCTCGAAATGGACCTTAGATGTCTCCGCCACGTACCGGCTCGATCGATGGGCCTTCACCGTCGGAGGAGACAATGTGTTCAATGCGTATCCGGATGAGTTCATCTTCGCCAATTCCAACAGTGGCCAGCTGCCGTATCCGCGCAATTCGCCATTTGGTTTCAACGGCAGCTTCGTCTACGGAAAGATCGACTATCGCTGGTAGCTGAGCCGAGTCCGCGGCTCAGCGATTCCGGAGTCAATCGCAGACGGCGTCCGCCTCAGCATGATTTCTGCCGATGCGGCAGGTCAATATCTCAATCAAAGACAATCCGTTGCCCACAACAATCGGCATTGGGAGCATCCGTTATGCGTAGCCTGGGAACTGCCGGTACTTTCTTGTGTGCAGCCGTACTAACTAACGTGCTTCTCACTGGCGCCGCTGCCAATGGTCTTGAGGTGTCGACTGATATGGCGCGCCGGAAGCCTGGTTTTGACTTGCCGCACGACAATGGCCGCTTCGACGGAGCTGCCAGGGAGCGGCGCACCTTGCTGGCAAGCATCCCCGCCAGCGAGAGTGCGGTGCTACGTGCGCTATATGATGGGGCTGGCGGTCGAAACTGGATTCGTCGGAATGGATGGCTTACCTCAAGCAATGAATGCACGTGGGAGGGCATCAGTTGTGATACCCAGGGGTCACATGTACTCAGGATCAATCTGATAGCGAACAATCTGCGCGGCTCGTTGCCAGGCGAGCTCTTCTCAAGCCTGCCGAAGCTGCAGCAATTGACGGTTAGTGGAAACAGCATCCAAGGTGAGCTTCCCTCATTTGCCGGATCGGGAGCGTTGCTGGCAGTTGATCTGGCGAACAACCAATTTGGCGGATCCATTCCATCGTTTGACGGCTTGACGCAACTGCAGTTCTTCTCCGCCTACTCCAACCAGTTGACTGGCTCGATTCCGTCGTTGACAGGAATGACCAACCTTGCGGCGTTGGATGTCAGCGAGAACCAGCTCACGGGTTCGATTCCATCGTTGGCTGGACTGACGTCTCTGCAGGGTCTTGAGGTCGACGACAACCAGCTCACGGGCTCGATTCCATTATTGAACGGTCTGACAGATCTGCAGTTCTTCTACGCGCAACTCAACCGGCTCACCGGCCCGATTCCATCGCTGGCTGGTTTGCCCAATCTCCGGTATTTTCGAGTCGGCTTCAATCGGTTGAGCGGTTCAGCCCCCGCTGCCCCCAGCAGTGGCACGCTGGCGAGCGGGGCCTCGAACCTTTGCCCAAATCTGTTCGACACCACGCCAAGCCCGAATGATTTCGCGTGGAACGCTGCGACTGGCATCTTCCCGTGGTGGGGCGAGCATGGCGGACGTTGCGACATCTTGTTCGAAGGCGGCTTCGATTGAGTCGGCCCGGACACCCGATGTGTCAGCCACGTACTAACTGACCCTTCCATCGAGCGGAGTGTCGAAGAGCCCTTTCGTCTCCCTTGAGCCGCCGCTCGTGTCAAACTTTCAGGCCGCACGGAACCGCTCACGTATGCCCTCTGAATTCTTCTCGCCAACTCTCGTCATGGCACTCACGGCATACGCCGTTGGCGTCGCAAGCCCCGGCCCAAGCAATATGGCCATCATGGCCACCGCGATGTCACAAGGCCGACGCCAAGCGATGGCGCTTGCCGCAGGAGTCCTTTGCGGTTCGCTTATGTGGGGCCTGGCAGCCTCGCTTGGTCTTTCCGCTCTCATGCGCGCCTGTTCGTGGGCATTGTTTCTCCTGAAACTCTCGGGTGGCCTGTACTTGATCTTGCTATCCTTGAAGGCCGCGCGTTCTGCATTGGCAACGGGTTCGCCGAAACTGGCCGATAGCATAGGCGCAGGCTCCAATTGGCGGGCGTTCAGCAAAGGGTTGTCCATGCACGTCACAAACCCGAAGGCCATTTTTGTCTGGCTTTCAATCGTCGCCCTTGCCCTTCCACCGGGAGCCAGCAAAGATCAAGCTCTCGGAGTGGTCGGGTTTTGTGCGGCCATCGGCGCCATTGTCTTCTTTGGTTACGCCTTGGCCTTCTCTACGGGCATTGCTCGAACGATCTATTTGAAAGCCCACCGCTGGTTGAACGCCACGCTGTCCGCGGTGTTTGCCGTCGCTGGCGTAAGGCTCCTGCTTTCGCGAAGTGCGGCCTGATATGCCGCCCAACTCAAACCTCCACGTCACGCCCGTATGCGCTGCGTCAGGCCGCGAGAAACTGCCTGTGTCCGCAGGACCCTCCTCATGTTCAGTCACGTAACCGTTGGGTGCAACGATTTGGAGAGGGCTTGCGCCTTCTACGATGCCGTACTCATTACCATCGGGCTGCACAGGCGCGCCGTCACGCCCGACGGTGGACCTGCGGCCGCGTGCTGGGTATCGCCAGAAGCCACCCTTCCACGGTTTTACGTCTACACGCCGTTCGACGGGAAGCCTGCCACGGTCGGAAATGGCGGCATGGTTGCGTTCGCGGCGCCGTCTGCCGAAGCAGTGAATCGAGCCTATGCCGCGGGTATGGCCGCGGGAGGAACGGGCGATGGCGCGCCGGGCCCTCGCTCGCACTATGGCATTGGCTACTTTGGCGCCTACCTTCGCGATGCGGACGGAAACAAGGTTCACATCGCCTTTCGGGGCGATCTGCAGCTATCGGGGTAACCACCAAAGGCGCGGCCTGAAAATTCCAGCGAGCGGAAATTCCTCAGCCCGCTTCGCCGTCTGGGGCCTGCCGCCCATGCCAAACGTGGAGGCTGTCGAAAGGCCCCGGTTCACACGCGTGACGTGATTGCGACCTCGATACGAAAACGCTATGCCTCTCGGGTGTCGTCTGTTGGCTCGCTCTTGGTGCGTGTCTTCGTCGAGGTCACACTCGCCTAAGTTGAATTCGCGTCAAGATGCACGAGCAATCGGAAATTCGAGTTCCAGCGAGCCCTGTGCCACGGGCCATACTTCGCCGCTGACCAATAGCCTGTTCAGACAATTCCGGGCGACTTTTATCCTGCTCGGGCGACCAGCGAAGCGGCCTTGGGCGAGTTCCAACGGCACGCTCGGATCGGCGAGATTGTGAGCGAACAAGTACGCGGCGGCCGGACCGGCAGCGCTCCCTGTTGCAACGTCTTCAACGCGCCCGAGGTTGTCCCAGGTCCGTACTTCACGTCCTGCGGCGTCGAGAACCAGAACAAATTTTGCTCCGACTGAAAGCAGCAACGCCTCAAGATCGGAACCGGTGATCGCTGATCGAGAGAGCGATTCTGCGCGGACAGGGATAACAAGATACGGCAAACCAGTTGAGAGAACCTGCGCTGGGAGGCCGTGGGCCAGATCAATGGCTTCAAGGCCAAGTCGCTGCAGGAACACTTGCAACAGCGGCCGGGTCAGGGTGGCGCCGACAACAATCTCGCCCTGATCCATCTCTGCCAAGTACGCCTTGCCACGGGTTGTGGTCGTTACTTCAATCTGGCTTGAAAGCAGCTTCAAGGTCCATTTTCTTGACTGGCTCTTCGGATGAAATTTGCGATGCAGCGCAGCAGCAGCGCCCAGCACGGGGTGTCCAGCAAACGGAAGCTCCTCCTCGACGGTGAATACGCGAGCCGTCGCTCCGCTGTCGATTATATCGGACAGGAAGACTGATTCGAATTGCCGCATCTCTTGGATGACTTCCTGCATCACCGCCGAAGTCCATTCGTCTGTGTTGAGAAAAACAGCTAACCCATTTCCCGTCAAGGGCCGAGTGGCAAAGACGTCAACGTGGAAATAGTTTTCGAAAGTCATGGGGAATGAGAATTCGCGAAGGAGGAGAAGATTGCTTGCGCCATCTATTGACAATGGAAAAACTGGCGCCGATCTTGCTCTCGGCCAAAGACGCGACCAAGGGAGTAGGGAACAAGCATCCGGTCACCGCGTAGAGCTGGCGGTACAACTGGAAAAGCTGTCATTGCGTGCTTCGTATCCCAGGCCAAGATGCGCTCGATCATCTACGCTTCGAAGGAAGTTCACTTGGAGAAGACGACTAACCCGATGAAGAGTCTCATCTTCTCCCTCCCGTACACCGTCGTCGAAAAGTTCAAGTCCTGGCAAGCTCGGCCGCGGCGCAGCGTTGGAAAAAAGTGGATGCCGCCGATGCCCGACTGAAAGAAAGCGCCCAATGATTTTGCGACTCAGTTCGAGAAACGACTTCCTCCCCGCCAACTCAAGAGTGGGCGAGTCGAAAATGCGCGAGAGCTCAGGCTCAGCGCGCGGCGTCGAAACCGTCGACAAAAATCCGATCCGGTGCTGTCGTCGTTGGAAGCGCGGCGAAGCCGTTACGCGCTTCCCCACCAACTTGGGTGAAGCCTCCCCCGATATAGAGCGTTCCGGCGTCATCACGCAGCATCGTCCAGAAGCCCTGGGTAAAGTTGACCCCTTCGTTGACGCCGGGATTCCAGCTTGGATCTGGATCTCCGGCGCCGCTGGTGGAGAGTTTGGCCAGGCCATTCACGACAGTCTCGCCAAATCTCTCCATCACGCCGCCGACATAAATCGAGCCCTTTCCGTCTACGGCCATTCCATACGCTGCACCGCAGAGAGTTTGCGTGGAGGAATTCCACTGTGCATCTGCTGCGCCAGTGGTGCTCGCCAGCTTTGCCACGCAAGGATGTGCTGTACCGCCGATCGTGGAGAAATAGCCGCCGACAAAAACCGTGTCGCCGTCAAGTTCGATGTCATTGATCGCGTCATCCGAATCCGCGTTCCATTCGGCATCAGCGGCGCCGACACCTTCGGCCGACAGCTTTGCAATGCCGACGCGCGTCTCGCCACCGATCTGCGAAAAGTAGCCGCCAGCGTACACCGCGCCGGCGGCTTCCGTGCGGATAACGGCGACCGTGGAGTCGGCGGAAGGATCCCATGTCGGATCGACCATTCCCGCACCGATGGCCGAGATCTTCGCGACATAGTTTCTGGGCAATCCACCGAGGTTGCCGAAATTGCCACCTGCGTATATCGAGCCCTTGCCATCGAGCGCAACCGTCAAGACCTCCGAATCAGCCGACGGATCCCAGGTCGGATCGATGGAGCCTGCTCCATGGCCAGCGATTTTTGCGATAAACGCGCGGGCAAGTCCGTTTGCCTGGTCGAATTCACCGCCGACGTAGACGTCATCGTTGCCGTCGACCGCAACAGAATTTGCGCGGGCATCGACTGCAAAGTTGGTCAGGGTGAGGGACGGCGCCCAGTCGGGGTCTAGCGTTCCGTCCGGCCGCACGCGCAGGAGGTTGGTACGCAGCTGATCTCCTGTAGTGAAAAAACGCCCACCTACGATGAGTCCCCCATCGTGTTGCTTTGCCAGCGCAAAGACACTGCCCGGTAGCGACGCATCCACTGCACCCGCTGGCGTTCCATCGGCGGAGATGGCCGCAATACCTCTGCGCGCCGCGCCCGCAACGCGGGAGAATGCGCCACCCATATAGAGACGGCCACCATTCCCGAGAACCAGGGCATTGAGATAGCCATCTGCCGAGGCATCCCACGCAGCGTCTGCTGCCCCTGTCCCTGCTTGCGACAATTTCGCGACGCTGTTGCGTATCTGGCCACCGATCGTGTTGAAATATCCGCCGGCGTAGACCGCATTGTTGCCGTCCACCACGATCGAAACGACGGTCTCGTTTGCCGATGGATTCCAGACCGGGTCGGCGAGCCCGGTTCCGCTTGTGGACAGTCGAGCGATCTTCGATCGAGGTTGGCCACCTATGTTGGTGAACCCACCGCCGGCGTAAACATTGCCGTTGTCGTCCAGCGAAATTGAATACACGGAACCGTTGAGCGCCCGTGGATTCCAGTTGGGGTCAGCATCTCCGCTCTTCTCCAATTTCGCGATGCGGCTGCGTGTCTGTCCACCGATCGAGTTGAACCTGCCACCGACATACAGGTATCCGTGGCCATCGGGCACGATAGTTTCCACGTCTCCGCTGGCCGAAGGATTCCATGTCGGGTCGGCGATGCCGAGTCCCGTTCCCGCAATTTTTACAATGTGATTGTGCGGTTGGTTGCCTATCTGGGTGAATCCGCCGCCCGCATACACTGATCCGTCGGGGTCGACGGCGAGTGCGTCGACGGTGTAATTCGGGTAGGGAAACCAGTCGGGATCCAATGCCCCCTCGCCACTGCCGGCAAACTTGGCCAGGCTGTACTTTGGCACGCCGTTGGCATTGATGAAGAAGCCGCCGACGTATACGGCACCGTTGCCGACAGCAAGCGCGTTCACGCGGCCGTCGGTCGAGGCGGTCCATACCGGATCCAGACTTCCGTCCGGCAGCAGGCGAGCGAGATTGGAGCGTGGTACGCCAGCGAATTCGGTGAACTCGCCGCCGATGATCACGCTGCCGTCCGGCTGGCGTGCCAGCGCTCGCACCACGCCGTTCGAACGTAGTGTGAGATCGGGCATCGGCAGAGGTGCCGGGTATTGCGCGCGCGCGACTGCGCATGTGAAGAAAAGTACAGGAGCGAGCAGCCGCTGTGAGAGGGTGATTTTGCATATTGCGAGACTCATGTAGGCACTCCAGTAAAGACGCATGTTCGATTGGGAATGCATTGGCAGGAGACGACGCGCTGGCGACGCGAGCTGTAGCGCTCTCGCCGGTATGCGTCGGAACACCTGCACCGCGGAGCAATTGATTGGAGCGTAAATAGTCGTTCAACGAATGTCGTCTTCACTGTTCTGACTCCTCGATCGACTCTCGTCGCGCTTTAGTGTTTGTCACTGTCCACGCCATGGCGGTGCACGATTGCTCACTACGCCTGCCAACTGCTGGCGGCACGCGCAGTGCGCCTTTCTCGACCGCGCGACGTGTACTGCAGTGGCGCACGTCGCATTCGATGAGCTACCGGAAAATCTCTGAACGGCCATCGGCGAGCCGAAAGCCGCAATCTCATACGTGCGCAGAACGGTATTGAGTGACTGGATACGACAAACCTCAGGACGGGGTAGTCAAGCTCAGTCAGATCTTTGGCGTGTAGCGAAACTGGAATTGGCCCGTTCTCGTGGACACCTATCTTCTTCTGAGAAGGAGTCCACCATGCCCTCGTCCAGGTCGCCGCATCCGGCGGAGATTCGCCAGCCATGGAGCGCGATGACTTGTCAAAGGCTACCGCCTTGTTTGCCGTACACGGCGAGAAGACGTCCAGCGCGTCTGGGAACGCGTGATGGCAAACCAGGCTGCGTTGCTGGTGCGCGCGCTATGCCGCGTGCTCAATGAAAGGGGCAGCGCCGATCTATGCGCTTGATCTGTTCATCGCCGCCTCGGCGTTGTCGCATTCCATCGATGAATGTCGTTCTGCGCTGGAAGGGGTCGCTGGCCCGCAGAGCACCGATGTCCGGTGACGATTGCCCTCGCACCCGGTCAGCGAAAAAGCACAGCGTGCCGTTCGCGGTTGGCGGCCGTGCCTAAGAATTCGCAGAGAAGGAGTTGACAGTGGCGAAAGTGGAAAGTGGCCGTCCGGCCCGTCGGTTGAGCGTCGCAAGCTGTACGCTTCTATTTGCAATGGCCGCACCCCCCGCATATGCCGAGATACCAAGCAGTGAACGCCAGGCCTTGATCAGCCTGTATGAAAGTACCAACGGCGCCGAATGGACGAACAGCAGCAACTGGAACGATCCTGTGGGCACCGAGTGCACTTGGTATGGGGTCGTGTGTGACGACGCACAGACGCACGTGATTGCGATCGCATTGGGCAAGGGCCTATTCGGAAAGACCAACAACATGCGCGGAACATTGCCGGACACGCTCGCTGCCCTGGCGGAGCTGATTCGCGTTGACGTGTCCGCCAATCAGATCAGTGGCGAGCTGCCATCCTTGATGACGATCACCCATCTACAGAGTTTCCTTGTCTCCGAAAACCTTTTCAGCGGACCACTCCCCTCGCTGGCAGGGCTCGGTGAATTGCAGGTATTCGACGCCTCCAACAACAATTTGAGCGGACCGATTCCTGAGCTTGCAAGCCTGCGCGCCCTGCAAGTGTTTGACGTTACCAACAATGCCGTGCGCGGCCCTCTTCCCGAGCTTTCCGGACTGGGTGAACTTCAGCTATTTGCAGCGAGTAACAATCTACTGAGTGGGCCGATTCCTGCGCTGACTCACTTGCCGAATTTGATGTCCTTCAATGTCAGTCACAATCATCTGAGCGGGCCGATTCCGTCGCTGGCAGGACTCGACAGCCTGGTTTCCATGGACGTCTGGTCGAACCAGCTGAGCGGGCCGCTGCCGTCTTTCCAAACAGCGCTGAACCTGCACGCCTTCGATGCACACGACAATCAACTGACGGGGCCGATTCCGCCGCTGGGCGGCCTGACCGTGTTTCGTGTCGGCGACAACCACCTGAATGGATCCCTTCCTTCTTTGGTCGCCACGGGCCACCTCAGCCTGTTCTACAACGTCGAGAACAACAAACTGACCGGTCCCATACCCGCACTGGACGGCTTGGATAGCTTGTTTGAATTTCGCGTGGGCGGCAATGAGTTGAGCGGGACGGCGCCAACGCACGTGCCGCCATTCCTGATCGGCGCAGTGCTATGCCCGAACGTTCTTGAACACACGCCTGACTCGGCATGGAATGCCGCCACCGGCGTAGTACCTTGGTACCGCGACTGCATCGCGCTGCCGGACTTCTTGTTCGCCGACGGCTTCGAATTCTGACGCATCCCAATCGAGGCTGGATGCATTCCTATTGGGCGATTATCAGTCGGCTTTCGCGAATAGGCCGGGCATTTCTGACTCGGACCCGCGCGCGTGGCGACCACAGAAAAATCATACCGGACGCCAGCTGGCCGAATCCGCTCATGCGCGCTATCGACTCGCCCACAAAAAATGAGCGTGGCCATGGGCGTGCTCACGCATGGTGACGATGACAAAGCGAGCGATGGGCTGAAAGCCGTCTATTTAAGGCAGCGCGATCTGGCCTTCTGATTCAAGGAAGAGACTTCAAGACAGAGCGCTCTAGCCTCCCCTTCAAGGGGAGGGCTGGGTGGGGATGGTGTTCTCGCGACCTATCAACCGCCGCACTTGGCCATGGCACTTTGGCGACCATGCATGACGGGAGCAACTGTCTGTGGGAGCGGCTTCAGTCGCGATGCTTGATGCTTCGCGAACGACACCATCCCTAAATCCTCCCCTTGAAGGGAAGGACTTCAAAGCGGTGTTCAAGCCCTCCCCTTCAAGGGGAGGGTTGGTTGGGGAGGGTGTTCTCGTGGTGCATCAACCGCCGCACTTGGCAAATACGTTTTGGCGATCATGCATGGTGGGAGCAATGATCTGTGGGAGCC
>JBDSNK010000187.1:0-12009 GCA_039915385.1 Dokdonella sp. | reverse complement strand
TTCAACCCCAGTCTTACCTCGCTGGTGATCGGTCCGGCCAACCTGATCGCCGACAACCAGGGCGCGAACAACAACGCGTTCCCCGATACGCTCAGCGGTGACAAAGCCGGCATCCTGATCACCGGCGCGAGCAACAGCGTGAAAGTGATCGGCAACACGATCGGCCTGGCCGAGTTCCCGACCGGCACGGCGCTCAATTCGGCCGCCTATGGCAACAAAGGCGATGGCATCATCGTGACAGCCAGTGGCAATTCCATCGGCGGCGGCAACATCATCGCGGCCAATGCACGTCATGGCATCGTCGTCAGCGGCAGCGGCACGGCCAGCACGAGCATCACCGGCAACTCGATCGGCATCAGCCCGGCATTCGCGGGCAATCTGACCCTCGGCAATGGCGTCGACGGCATCCACATCGACGCGGCCAGCGCGACGACCGTTGGCGGTCCCAATGGCAGCGATGCGAATACCATCGCGGCCAACAAGCGCAACGGCATCAAGCTGCGCAATGGCGGTGGCGACCAGAATGGATGGAGCAATCTGTTCCAGCGCAACCGTTCGTTCCACAACGCCGTCACCACGACCGGCATCGACATCGACCTTGAGCGTCCCGAGAACGGTGTCGACGGTCCGCATTCGGAATTTCCGCCGAACTATGCCAATCGCGATCAGGCGCCGGCGCAGATCTGTCTCGGCATCGAAGTGTCCGGCGCGTGCAGCGGCTCGGGCGCACCGAGCAGCAGCGGCGGCACCACCACTTTGCAGTGGGCGCTGCTCACGCACGGACCCGCGAATTTCCGCCTCGAGTTCTTCGCGATCAATGCGGCGACGACGACCGCCGCGACAACCATGACCTACCTTGGCGAGCAGCTCGTGACAACCGATGCGCTGGGCAAGCCAGCCAACAGCGGCGTTTGTACGGCAGGGCGTTGCGTCGCGACGCTCTCGGGCGTGTCGGTCGGGAGCAGGGTCGTGATGACCACCACGGATATCACGCCGCTAACCGATACGCCCGCTGGTGGCGGCGGCTGGCAGGCGCAACTGAAGTGCTTCATCGGCAACAACGGCATCATTCTCTCCGCCTGCAAGACGAATGACACTTCGGAATTTTCCAATGCGGCCATCGTCCAGGTCAGCGACATCATTTTCAAGTCCGGATTCGAGTGACTTGTGGGGGTCGGGTTCATTGGCTGGTGCGTGGGAATGAACCCGACTCCATTCCGTAGAAGGCCGGCTGTGCTCAGGCTCTATTCGTGTGCCGCATGGGGCTTGCTGATATGCCTGTCAAGCACAAGGATTTGTCTGGCCATGGACACGTTTGAAATCGATGCGCTTGATCTGGTGTTGATGAGACATGCCGCGATCAACTGGGACCCGACCGAGAGCGGGGCGCCAACCGTTGACCCGGCGTGTCCGTTGGGCTCGACGTCCATGAAGTCCGATGTTCTGGCGTTGGCTCAGTCCAGCGGACTTCCTCTCAACGCCGGCGACCTCCAATCACGCTTCGATCGACTCGATTCCACTCTTGAGATTGCACTCAGGATCGGCGTCGTCGAAGCGGGTGAATATGAATCGCCGGACAGACTGTTCGGCTGCCGATCGCCGCTCGACACGAGAAGCCGCGTTGACATTGCGAACATCGCTGCAGTGGCGCTAAAAAATCCAACTCGCCGTCAGCCGACCGTTCGCCTGAAACTGACGAAAGAGCACCTCGTATTGCTGAGAAACGCGATGGTGAGGACGACCGATTGGGCGGATGAACTCGACGACCACGACTTGATCACGACACCGGGCATTGATCCCAAACGGCCGTATGGCGAAATGACAAATGTGGTGCTGGACATTGCGCGCCTGCTGAATGTTCCACAGTCGCCTGATCGTGCTCTTTCAGCGCAGGAAAAGCGGCGCCTGCTGGCTCTGCACGAAGACATGCGTTCAGCGCTGATCGTCTTCCTGGCGAACGTCAAACTGACGGCAGGAAAATATCGTGTGAACCAGGAGGGTCACTGGGAAAAGGAAAAGTAGGCCGCGCGTTGCGGAATTGGAATCGGATGGGATTCTGGTGGGATGCGCCACGCGCGGCTCGACGAAATAGGGAACGCCCGAACCTGTCGCGAGCGTCCTTCGGTGATCTCCCCTGCAAGCCCCTGAACGCCCCAGGGAGAGCCCCCGCGGTCAGCTTCATTTGTCTGCATGACGAAATGAACCTGCATTCATCCGGCGACGATTGCAATCACCTCCGGCGCAGATCGCAAACAAATACCGTCAACGCAAACAAATTCCAAATTCAGATGGTCGCCGTCGGCAACAAGCCCGTCGTTGCGAAGATTGACGAAGACGCTAGTTCATTCCGGTTCCGTGGAGATAGTCGATATGAAAATGCACATTCCATCGCTCGTGTTTCTTTTCCTGGCCGCTGTGCCTTGCGCCGGCATTGCGGCAGAGATTGCCTGCGAATCGGTGGAAAAGTCCGCCGATGGATCATCTTCCGGGCATAGCGCCAAGCTCACGCTCGTCGATGGCAGGATCGTGGGCCTTGCTGTTGAGAGTTTCACTGCTTCGGGTGAGGAAGGTGGCGCCTATGCATGTAACCTGGACACCGCTGATGGCGATACAAAATCAAGATGGTCCGTTTCCGGCGACACGGTGAAGCTGGACATGGTGACCATGGGCGAAAAATCCAGCGTTTTCGTCAAACGCACAAAGGGATCCTATTTGCTCGACCTCGAAAAGGTAAGCCGGGTTTATTGCGGCTTTGGTGCCGAGTGGCCAGCGACCCTTGTGATTTCCGCTGCCAGCAAGCATTGCCTGGTCAAATAGCGGCAATGCTCCGTTTCCACGTTGGTGCGCGCAAATGCGCCTTCATGCCTGAACCGGTCTGGAGATGGCGTCGCATTTCTTCCAGCTTCCACAGCGATCATCGTAGAAGTTGAGTCGAACAGGACAGGTATGCACACGTGGCTTCAGTTGATCGTGCCAATCGGCGTTTCCGTCCTGGTTTCAGCCTGTATTCCTGCACGCTGGCGAATGCGGTCGATGATCGCGTGGCTGCTTGTCCCGGCGTTTGTCTACTGGGCGATGATTGCCATGGAATTGCTCACCCGATCGGTCGTCGACCATGCGCTCGGCACGGCCATGTTTGGATTCCTGTTGATAGGTTCGGTCGTTGCCATTCCGTGGCTTGTGCTGTGCCTGATCGGATTCGGCATTGGTTTCGTTCTTCGACGCCGCCTTCGTGGACATGCCGATCTCCCTGAGGCGGCCAGCAGTGCGCAGCAGAAAAATCTTTTGGCATCCCGAGAAGAACGCGTGCGGGAATCACAAGGCGAACCATCCGATTTGGCCAGCGTGGTCGCTCGAAGCGGAATAGCTTTCGCGCGAGCGCCGTTCATTGCGCCCGCGCAGACCACCGATTGGCGCGAGGCCCACATCGGCTTCTGCAACAGCGGGCTGAGACTCATGGGCATTGAGGTCTGGAAGAACCAATGGCGTGCGCTACGCTGGCCGCCACTGCGCTTGCCGCACCCCGCCCACCGACTACAGATCCATCGCTACGATGTCTACGAAATCGGCCCGCCAGAGCGCGCCGTTCGTTTTGCAGCGGCAGAACTCTCCAATGGTGTCTGGGGTTTCTATGTACCCACACCACCCCCGACCGACGCGGGTGAATCCGCCGACGGTTCGCTGCATTTCAGGCGCCATGGTGGTCGGCAAGTGGATGGACGAGATGATTCGAGCGAATCGTGGTTTGTGATCACGGACATCGCAAGCGGGCAGGTTCTGGTTGACTGCAAGGCGTGGGCATCGAGCGAAGTGACAAAGCGGGCGGACCGCTGCCTCTTCCTTCATTTGCGATCGAATGGGTACGACGCGCTCTTCCGCCTGGTAGCGCAGGCGCGTTGCTTCTCCAATCTTGGTGAGGCGGGTCCCGACCTTCCGCTTACGGCATTGGCCGGTGTCGTCGAACAGGCTCGCCTCGCGACCTGCCGCAGCGAACGCACGCCCAGCTATCGTCGAATCGCGACAGACGGTTCGAATCGCGTCGACTTGCATTCGGTGGAGTGGTCCAATTCGCATTGGGTGAACTCGCCGCGGGTCATCGAGATCGCCAGCGGTCGAGTGGTGCTGGATCTCTGGAACACCGATTTGGATGCGACGGTTTCATTCATGGAGGGCAGCATCGTCAGGCTGGACATGACCCGCTATCGCCGAGGCGGCAACGCCTCTCTGGAGCTCGACCTCGCTGCAAACACGTATCGCCTCCATTGCGTTGGACGCGATGGAAGCGCCGATCGGTCGGGTGGCCTGGAATCACTCGCGGATGTGTTCTCGAACTTTTCCGTTTCGGGCGCTGACGAACACGCGCGGACCTGGCCGACAGGCATGGGACCACGCCAGAACGCACCACCATCGGCAATTGCCGCGTGGCGAACCGCTGCACTGATCCTGGCCGCGGCGATGATTGCAATCGTGCTCATCGGTTTGGTCGCGCGGCAGACCAGCGCTCCGCTCCGGCAGAAGCTCGACAGCGTGCCGGCTATGCGCAATTCCTGAGTCTTGATTCGGCGAATCTTGACCCGATCGAACCCGGTCAAGATTCGGCTCGATTCAAGCGCATGGTTTGTCGCCACTTTCCCGTAGTCAGTCATCCGATCAGCATTGCGGTTTTCGCACATGTGCATCGCGCTCCGCGGCCAGTCTGCCCGCAACCCGCCGCCTGGATCTGACTTCTGCCGGTCGCCTGCACCGCGGCTCGTCGTTCCCGATGCATGGATGTCAAGAACGGACAGGCGCGCGGCCTGTCGCGACGCCAAAACACGCGAGCCCGCGTCGCTGACGCATGGCACCGTTCTTGCTGGTTCGCACGCGTGCACGTTTCACGGATTCGGTGCGAACCTGGGCATCGTGCGCTCGCTCCGTCGCCGCAAAGGCGATGGCACTCTATCGAAACGAAAAGGGGATTCCATGACGAACATGATCCGTGCGGGTCTGCTGTGCGCAGCGTTCGCGCTGCCGGCTATGCAGGCCAGCGCCGCCGACCAATGGCATTTCAAGGTGAAGAATGCGACCGAAAGCCGCATCGTCAAGCTGCAGGTTTCCGAAGACAAGAAGGAGTGGGGCGACTTCGATGTCGGCCGCGGCATCGGGGCGGGCAAGACCGAGACCATGGTCTGGGACAGCAGCACGGACAGTGAAGGCTGCAAGCAATGGATTCGCGCGAAGTTCAGCGATGATACCTACAGCGAGCCGAGCAAGCAGAACTTCTGCGAAGACCTCGACACACCGATCGAATTCTCCGAGGAGTGATCGCGCGATAAAGCGCGACCGGACGCCGGCATGCAGTCGGCGTCCGCTCCGGTTTTCCGCCCCGCTGAGTCTTGCCGCATGCGAAGGGACGTATCGGTGTTGAGGCAGCTTCCGGTCAAGACGTGCAGGACATGAACATTCGACGGCGTACTTGCGCGACGGATATGACGACACTGCGTCGACAAGCTTGGGTGATGGAAGAAATGCGCCGAAGGTAGTCAAGTTCTACCCGCCGTTTGCCGGTCGAGTGGCGGAAAGTGTCCTTCCTCAAAGAACGTCATCTCGCATTGTTGCGCCCCATTGAGGGCGCCATGCCTCAACTGCCGGGCACGTATAGACGTGCGAACATTTCCGGCAGCCCCGCAAGCTCCGATTCCAGATAGTCGACCGACGCGATGGACGCCACCCATTCGTTCGCACGCCTCGGTGTCATCTCGGTGTTCAACGTCTGCAGCGCGAGGAGTCGGTTGGCTTCCGGAATGAACAGCGCAGATGCTGAGGTTTCTCCTTGTGCCGGTTCAAGCGTGGGTCCCAGGCAGTGCGACCACGACCACGAAATCGACGGATGCTCGTGTTCACCCAACTGCGAGGGCCATTGCACGCTGCCGTCGAGCACCTTGTACGCTCCGATAAGCCACACGACGAGCTGCGCGCGCCAATGCGGTGAGGGAACGCTCAGTGCAGACCTGAGCCAGGTCGGAATCGCGGATGCGGGCAGGTATTTGAGACAAAAAAACATCGATGCCGAAAAGTCTCCGCTCGCATCCCACCACAGCCACACCTGCGCCGGGTTGTCGTTTGATGGATGGAGCACATTGCCGACCGCGATCTCCGAACCATTCCAGCAAACGCCATCCATGATGCAACGACCAAGCGTCTGAAGGGCGTCATCGCGAAACCCCTTGTACGGTTCTTCGACGACTCCGTCTGGATACAGCGCCATGAAGGCGGTCACGAGGTGCTCCAGCATGTAGTGCCGGATCCAGCACTCATGGCTCCTTGGAATGAGTGCAGCGAGCAGGTAGTGATACCAATCCGTCCATTCGCCGAGGACGCCAAAGTTGATCGTGCCGCTTGCAATTTCTTCGAGCGGACGCACGAGCCGGTCCGGCGGTACGCGATCGATATCGCCGCACAGGTACTCGAACAGATACCTCTCGTCGCCCATGAACCACGCCTCGCCCATCGGAGCGGTGGGGCGCTTGAAATGTTTGCGCAGTCTCGCGAGCGAGGGCGCTTCGAATCCTTTTCCGGGCTGCCAGACAAAGACATCCATACCGATTCCTGCGGATCGTGGTGACAGGTTTGCCGATCGTTCGCTGCAGCCCGATCGAACAAGCAGGGGATTTTCCCCATCCGGGTCAGCACGCGCTTGCGCGAGTTACGCGACGGATCCTGGATCTTCCAGGCACCGTTTCTTCGCGATGTTCATGTGTTGATGAATCAGATTGCCCGCAACGGATCGTATCGCGTCTGCTGCCCGCCACTATTCCGCGACGCCCTTGCGTTTGAGAACCTCCCGCGCGTACTCGATGCCGGCAGCCGCCGCGCTTCGATACCAGCGCAGCGCCTTGGCTTCGTCGCGGGGAACGCCACGCCCATTGTCGTAGTTGTCGGCCACCTCGATTTGCGCCTGCACGAATCCCCCTTCGGCCGACAGCAGGTATAACCGCGCCGACTCGACAAGATCGCTGGAGACTCCACTGCCGGTGGCATAGCTGATGGCAAGGTTGTAGCTGGCCTGCGGATTGCCCAGCTCGGATGCTTTCGCGTACAGGCTGACGGCCTTCACCGGATCGGCTTCGCCGATCTGGCCGCGATCGTAGATCGCGCCGAGGTTGTTCATGGCTTCGCGATCACCATCGAGCGCCGCCTCGGCGTACCAACGCGCTGACAATCGAAAATCCCGGGCGACGCCGCGGCCTTCCTGATACGCAAGTCCAAGCTGGAACTTGGCCAACGAATTGCCATTGTTCGCTGCACGCTGATACCAGGCAACTGACAAGGCTGCATCTTCGACAACACCGTAGCCGTGGCCATAGGCTTCCCCAAGAATGGTTTGTGCCAGGGGCTGCTCGTGATTCGCTGCAGACTGAATGCGTGCCAATGCCGTGTTGTCGCCCGCGCGCTCCCGTGCGTACTCGGCCAGCAGCAGACATTCATCATCGCAATCTGCCGCGTTGCCCGGCGATTTCGATGCAATCAATCTCGTGGCGGACCCGCCGATCGGCCGCGGGTGGTCCATCAGGTTCTGGACCGCACCAGACTCTATCGCGGCGAGGGTGGACGAGAGTGCGGCCCGCACTCGATCATCATCCGCTTCTGCTTCGGTTTTTTCGAAATACGCCTTTGCCATCGCGGGCTTGCGTGAAAAGCGATAGCTGGTCTCAAAATCCCAGGTGCTGGCCGCCTCATCGCCCTGCGCGGCGTGCATCAAACCAAGGTTGGCCCACGCCGACGCACGCGCTGGCGCCAGCGCCAGCGTACGTTTGATCATCCGCCACGCACCCTTGGTATCGCCGGCCCGGAAATAGGCGAACGCCAGGTTGTTGCAGATTTCCTGGTCGGAAGGATCCAGCGTCAATCCGCGTTCAAAGGCGCGCGCTGCTTCATCGAATCGACCGGCTATGAACGCTTTCAAGCCGACGTCGTTGGCCATGCGTGCATTTTTTCGCACACCGCGAGTGACAAACGGCAGTCCTTCGACCTGGGCTTTGAAATCCAGTAGCGCGCCTTCGCCTTCGGGTCGGACATTCAACAATTGGTCGACCAAGGCCAGTCGCTGGCGCAAGGGGTCGACGCCCGATTGCGCCATCGCGACCGTCGATGTGAGGCAGAGGATCGATACAAAAGTGCAGCGTAGCCGCAGGCAAGTCAAACCAGGCATTTGCCATTTCGTCCAGTTGAAAGCGATGCGGCGATTCCCGCATGAAAGGAGGGCATGCCAAAAGCCTGCGGCGTACCAATGATCACAGATGGCCGGAGCGACTGAAGCCACCCACCTGCGATCTAGGAACACGGATGCGCGAACGAACCAGACAAGCGCGCATGAATTCAAACCGAGCCCTGATGCCGCCGCGGTACCTTCAAGAGTAGAAGCGATGCACTGGCGTCGGCGATCACCGCCGCAGACATATTGCCATCAATGCACAGAGCGCCGAGTCCGGATCCACGTTGCGGAATCGGGTGCGGCAGAGTCCCGCTGACCATCCAGGCTCAAGATGAAAATCTGCCTGCGATGCATGCAGCTTCAATCGCGATGATTCGATAGTGCCGACCAACGCATCGCCCGCCTGCGTGGATCGGGATTGTCCACGGAACCACTCACCAATAGGCTTCAAGAGGAATGGCCGATGGCCGACACGCGCCAGGATGCATCGAGTACTCCAACGCCTTGAGTCGCTCACGCTCCGACTGAACGAGAAAGTGCGGGATCGGCTACCTGAAAGTTGGCCGATAGCGGCTTCTTGTTCACACTTGCCCTAACATACGCACCGACAACGGAGCGCAGGAGGCATGCCAGCCTTGGGGACTCGTTACGTAACGGTGCCGTTCATTGCGATCTGCGTCGCCAGTCTGTTGGCAGCCACATTCGCGCACTGGGCATGCGCCGATGCTGGACTGGGCAAGCCTATCTTTGGCATCGCCCAACTGGGCGCGGATAGTGAAGTCGAACCCGCGGCCGTGATTTCGGGCCGCTCCGACAGCCTCTTCGCGCCGCTTGCCGGCGACGCGATCACCACCTCGGTACGCAGCGACCGATGGTTCCGCGTTGAGCTGGGTACGGACTGGCGGGCCGACTCGGCGCCCGTGTTGAGCATCACCGATGCCGCTTACACGCGCGTTTCGCTGTATGCACCGCCGGACTGGCAGGAACATCTGCTCTGGCATGCAGCAACAGATGCCGATACGCGCTACTCGCGTCGCGCGCTGGTATTCGCGCTGCCACTCGACACGCGCGCAAGGCAGCCGATCTATGTGCGTTTTGCAAAAACCAATATCACGCTGCATCCGCACATCACGATTGCCGATGGCGCAGACTACGCGGCGTCGGATCTGAACTATCTGCGCCTCAGCACGTTGTTCAGCGCGGTCCAGTTCACGATGATCCTCGTCGCGCTTTTCCTGTGGTTTGCCCTGGGTGACCGCGCCTTCGCGTGGTTCGTCGGCTATACCAGCATGCAGTTGATTTATCTGTTGCTGATGTCGGGAGAGCTGTATGCGCTACCGGGTGGCCGCCTGTTTTCGCTGGGCGGAATAAAGGCGCCGCAACTGTTCGTTGCGCTGAGTGTCTCCCTCGCGCTTTCCTTCATTCTTGAATTTTGCGATTTGCGCACCGTAACGCCGCGATTGGCGGGCGCAGTGAGCGCGCTGCGTTGGCCGTTCATCGCCGCTGCGGCAATACAGATGCTGACCGTTGGCTCAGTGAACCGCTACATGTCGGGCGTGATCAACCTCTTGTTGCTGCTTACATTGCTGACGGCCATCATTACCGTATTGATTGCCGCGTGGCGCGGCAACCGCGCTTCGCGATTCTTCCTTGTCGCGTGGGTGCCTCAGGTCGCATTCCTCGCGCTTCGCACGACGCAATTGTTGCTCGGAGCACCGCAACCGGCGTGGCTCGAATACGGACTGCCATTTTCGATGGCATTCGCGAGTATCGTCGTCACCCTCGGTGCTGTCGATGCGACCCTGCATGCACGCCGTGAGCGCGACATTGCGCATCGCGCAGCCGAACTCGACGGCTTGACCGGCGCACTCAACCGGCGCGCGCTGCTCGCCCGCCTGACGGATGCCATTGCAGCCGCACATGCGAAGGCCAAGCCGCTCGCGCTGTTGTTCCTCGATCTCGATCACTTCAAATCGATCAATGACCAGCGCGGCCATCGTGCGGGTGACCTGTGCCTGCAGGCCGTGGCCAAGGCCACCAGCGAAGGGCTCACGGCAGGTCAGACGTTTGGTCGCTACGGCGGCGAGGAATTCCTCGTGATACTGCCCGAATCCACTCCCGCCCAGGCCCTCGCCGTGGGCGAACAACTGCGCCGGCACATCGAGTGCCTGCGCATCGATCTGCAAGACGAAGGCGTGCCTCTGTATATGACGGCCAGCATCGGTATAGCCAACCTGTCCGGCAGCGACGACACACCGCAACAATTGATCGATCGCGCGGATCACGCACTCTATCGCGCCAAGGCTCAGGGGCGTAACCGGGTCGACAGCCACGCGCCACTGGCCGTCGTCGGCACCTGAGAGTCAGGCGAATGGAGGCAGGTTCATTTGTGGACGAGTGGCGTGCACCGGAGTCCGTTCTCTGCTGCGGGATCGACAGCGACTCGCGACAGGCGATCGAGCATCCGCGGATTGTCCCTCCAGCGTCGCGAACGGGTCGATCCGCCGGTTTCGCCCGTGTGCGGATCGATTTCGGCCGAAATCGTCGATTTTAATCACGCCACCTACGAATCAAACCAGACCGGCGTATGCTCCTGGGCATGCATACCGGACTGCTAGGCTTTATTGGATTTGCTTTCGCATGCTCACTCGCGATCGCAGACACGCAGCAAGAGCACGTGCACAACATGGCGCACGGCGTCATGCCATTCGACATGGGCAAAACGACCCACGTTTTCGTGATGAACGATCGTGGAGGTATTCAACGCGTGGTCGCCAAGGATCCGGCTGACAAGGAACAGATCGTGCTGATCCAGAAGCATCTGCAGCACGAGTGCAAGAATTTCCAGGCAGGCAACTACAGCGACCCGGCAACGCTGCACGGATCGACGATGCCCGGCTTGGCGGACCTGCAAGCGAGATCGGAGCGCGTGCATGTTGAATGCCACGATCTGCCGAACGGGGCAGAGATAAGGTTCGTGACTTCGGATCTGCACACGATCACGGCTGTACACCGCTGGTTCGGCGCACAGCTATCCGAACACGGCGCGGACGCGAAAACGGAATGACGGGTCGCGCATCGTCTCTGCCCGAGCGGGGGCGGAACGCTGCTTCGCCGATTGTGGCTACGACTCAATGGCTGGGCGAAAGCGGGTCATTCCGAACGTCGGCAACGCACGCGCGCCCTCGTGCTTGCAGCTGCCGCCGCGCTCCGTTGAAACTTTTTGCGAAGGTGCCGTCCGCTCGCTGTCAGCCGTGTTCACGTCGCAGCGTCGCAGTGCGATCGCACTCGGACGACAGACATCTGCCACGCGTGGCGCGCACCTTGAATCGACCGGTGCGCTGCCGGTCGAGCGGCAGGCCGAGCGCAGCATTGTTCGAGCCGCTTCGTCACTGACCTCGCAGCTACCGCCTCCGTTGCGAGCGGGTATTCACGGCCGAAAACGGCGAGTTTGACTGCCCCGCAAGCGATAGCATCGACCTGTGCCTTTGCAGCGCCTTGACAACATTCTGGGTGATTGTCGTGCGCGTTGCACACAAGCGAAACGGCTGAGCTATTTGTCCGCAATCCATCAACGAGGAATCCATCATGTGGAAACTGTCTATCGCGCTGTCTCTCGCGAGTGCATTTGCGCAGCCGCCGGCGATCGCATCCGAAGCGACGACCGCCCATCCCACGTGTTCTGCAGCGTCCGAATACCATCAACTGGATTTCTGGATTGGTGATTGGGATACCTTCGAGACCGATACGCCAAATAGCCCCTCCGAGGCGCGCGCTCATATCGATCCGATTGCGCAGGGCTGCGCTCTTCATGA
>JBDSNK010000176.1:0-10872 GCA_039915385.1 Dokdonella sp. | reverse complement strand
AGCGCAGGACGTCCATCGCAGTCGGCCAAGGTCAGCGCGGAATCGTCACGGCGCTCTTGCTCGCGCTGCCCCAGAAATCGTGCGACAACCGACGTTGCCAACGTCATCATTTACCCGGCAAGGCAACCTTGGAAAGCCAACGGATTTCCCGCAGGGAACTGCTAGCATCAGCGCCACTGGTCGGTTCCATGGGCTGCGGATCCGCCTTCGCTGCCCGCTTCACTGCGGACAAGAACATCCGCCTGCTGCCGATGCCGACGCGACTCTTCGAGACGCCCGTCGCCGGCCACGAGCGAACGGAGAGCTGTGTATTCTGGCTCTTCGTCGAAGCAACGACCGCGCCGGCGCTGAAAGCCGAGGCGATGCGGGCGCAGCTGAAGAGTGGTTCGCGCGTCGTTCGCACAACCCATTTCAGCGCGGATAGTGTGCGCGATCTGACCATCGCAGCACCGCTGACATCGCGCCTTCTCGACGGCAGGCCGTCGCCCACGCGGTCACGTCGGCTTTGCTCAGCCTGCGTCGGTCGTGCCATGCGCCAACACAAAGTCCAGCGCCGCGCACACCGCAGCAACCTGCGCGGCATTGCATTGCCCGGCAGTCACGTGCGGGCTGTCGGGATAGACCTCGGTGGTCGTGGTGTACCGCGCGCGGGTGACGCGTGCGCACAGGCCGAGCCGCTCGAGGGGATACTGGATGACGCCCGGCGCGACCACGGCCGAGCCTATGATTTCGCCGTTCTTGTCCGCGGGCGCAATGTGGGTGACCTTCGCTACCGCGGCGATGATCGCCTGCTGAAACGCGGGTTGTGGATTTTCGCTGTCATCGACGGCGTAGAAGCCGTCGGGAATTTCACCAGGCTCGCAAACCTTGCCGTCGCGGGCTGCCAACGCTGGACGAAACTCGGATTCGTCACTGTCAGTGGTCTCATGCAGATCCACATGCACAAGCGCATTGTCGCGAATGCAAGCAACCAGTCGCATCAGGGCCACCGACTCCGGCGCCGGACTGTCGTCTCGAAACGAACGATTGGGATCGATCGCCTGGGGATTCCAGCGATGAATGCGTTCGTACGCCCACGGACTCACGCACGGCACCACGAGCAGGTTGATGCGCCCCGCGTAGTTCGACGCCCGCGTCTCGACGAACTGCAACGCGCCATGCACGCCACTGGTTTCATATCCATGCACGCCACCGGTGATCAGCGCGCAAGGAAGAACATCGTCCCAGTTGCGGCTGCGAATCGCGAACAGCGGATAGGTGTCCGGCGGATATTCGACCACGCCGTATTGGGTCACGTCGAAGTGTTTGCGCAATTGTTCTACCCGTTGCACCACGTCCGCTTCGTAGCTGCGCTGCCGTGTTTGGCGTGAGCGCCACTCGGCAATCTCTGCGTCGCCCCATGGATGGCCGGACTTGCCAATTGGGTAGGGTGCTAGGTTTGTCATCATGTCTCGCGAGATCATGGCAGCGGGAAGCGGGGAATTTTAGCATTGCAGGACGCCAATTCGACATCCGCGAAAAACTGCGACTGTTGACTCCACGATGTCCGCGACCGCGATCGGTTTATTCCGACAATCGACGACGTCATTGAACCCGTCGGCCGCATTGCGCGCCATCCCTAATACGGCCAACTCCGGATCTGATGATTGATCTGTGAGCCCACACACACAGGCGTGTGCGGAGTTCGACGTACTATTGCGCCGAAGAGGTGACGCATGCTGGAGCCGAGATGAACCTTGCTACACGTCGCCGCGGGTATCTGGGGATCGCGTTGTTTGCTGTCCACGCATCGGCACCCTTCCTGCCGAGAGATGAGGCACTGCTCTTCGGCGCCGTCGCGACCGCTCGTGCGACGACGATGCGGGAGGACTCGCCCGACAGCGCCGCCGAGGGCGTGGGGAGCGTTCACCGCTTCGACCATGTCGTGATTGCCATCATGGAGAACACGGGTTACAGCTCGATCATCGGCAACACCAATGGCGCGCCGTATATCAATTCGCTGCTCGGCAGCGGCGCGAGCTTCAGCAATGCGCATGGCGTCACCCATCCGAGCCAGCCCAACTACCTGGCCCTTTTCTCCGGCCAGCAGCAAGGCGTCACCGACGATTCGTGCCCGCACGCCTTTGCCGGCGTGGCCAATCTTGGCAGCCAGTTGCTGGGCGCGGGTCTGAACTTTGCGGGCTACTCCGAAACGATGCCTTCGCAGGGGTATGCTGGATGCAGTTCCGGCAACTATGCGCGCAAGCACAATCCGTGGGTGAATTTCGACAATGTGCCTGACACGAGCAATCGGACGTTCGCATCATTTCCGTCCGTGTTCAGCGACCTGCCGACGGTAGCGATCGTGGTGCCCAACCTGTGCAACGACATGCACAACTGTTCGATCTCCACCGGCGACACCTGGCTGCAGAATCATCTGGACGGCTATGTGCAATGGGCAAAGAGCCACAACAGTCTCTTTATCCTGACGTGGGACGAGGACAATTTCACGACACCGAACCAGATTCCGATGGTCTTCGCCGGGTCCAATCTGATCGCTGGCAGTTACAGCGAGGCGGTCGACCACTATGGTGTGCTGCGAACGCTGGAGGACATGTACAACTTGTCCGCCCTCGCCAACGCGGCAACGGCGGTTCCGATAACGGATGTGTGGGAGAACGATCGTATCTTTGCCAACGACTTTGAATGAAAGTGCTGGCTACGCCTCATCCATTTCGTCTTCGATTGCCGGCAAATTTACGCATGACCTATTTGGGTGGCATCGACTGCAGATAGTCCGCAACGTCCACGATGTTTTCCTGCGTGAGCCCATGGGCCACGACTTTCATCACGTTGCCTTCCGGCCGCTGGTCCGTACGCTGGAAGACAGTCATCTGCTTGACCAGGTAGTCGGCGTGTTGGCCGGCGATGCGTGGAAACGCAGCGTTGCCCTGCCCCTGCGGTCCATGGCAACTGCCGCACGGTGGAACGACCTTGTCGGGAATGCCAGCCGTGAAAATGATCTCGCCGCGCTGACTGCGCTCGGGCTTTCCCTCGACGCGTTGGGGCAGCAGCGCCTGCGCGGAAAAGTAGACGGCCAATTCCTTGATCTGTTTTTCGGTCAGCTTGTGGCTCAGTCCCCACATGTATTCAGAGCCGGCCGGGTCGCTACGGCTATGAGCCTTGAAGCCGGTGAGCTGTGCGACGAGGTAGGCTTCCGGCTGCGCCGCGAGGTTTGGAAAATTCGGGGAATTTGAATTTCCCGTGACGCCGTGGCAGTTCGAGCAGACCTGGCGTGCGAGTGTTTCCCCGGCTACGTTTTCATTCGCCGTATCGCGTGAGCGCGGCTCATTGGCGCAACCTGCCGCCACACTGGCAAGGACTGCCAGCCATGCCACCTGCCGTATGTTCATGCCGATCTCCAAAAGCCTGCCATGTATGCGTCCGCCGATGCGCGGCGGCGAATGATCAGTACGCGCCCCAGCAATAGAAAAACAGCGAGTTGTTGTCACCCGCGTTGCGACCGAAGCCGTCGTAGTTGTGCGAGGCGCCGTTGTACTTGTCGTAGGTCGTCAACTGCAGGCCGAGACGCACGTACTGGACGGGCGTCCAGAACACTTCAAACGTCTGCCCACGCACAGCCGGGCTACCGGTGATATTTCCGCCGACGCGCGTCGGATCGTACAGCGCCGAGTCGGTCGTTCCGGTCTGATTGAAAAACGAAACGCTGGTTCCGTAGCGGGCTTCATAGACGTAACTCGCCTTGGCACGCAACACATTCGTCGTATCGTTCGAGTTGGTGTTCGGCAGCGCATTGCCGTCGACATCGTCGATCGGCTGGTTGGCGAGAAAGTCGGGAAGGTGGTGGTGGTCGCGCATATAGGCCAGTTGCAAGGTGACTGTATGCGGATCGAGCAGGTACTGGTATTGCGAGTCGATCCCGATATCCCTGAATCGATGGACAGTGGCGGGACTGGAGGTGTCCAGTGGATCGTCGTAGACGTCGGCGACCATGCCCGATGTGCCGATCATCAGGTTGTGCGCACCCCACTCGTGCGACAGCGCCAGCCGCCAATAGGGATTGGTGCCCTGCAGACGGGTCTTGTCGGCATCCGCCACGCCTGCACTCATGAACGACGTGACGCCCTTGGCCGTGCGGTAGCCGCCGACTTCGAGGTAGAGCATCTGGTTCCAGAACGCGTAGGCGGTTACTCCGGACAGGTTGCCACCCGCAGCGAAGCCCGGGTACGGTGCGCTACCGTCGATGAAGCGGCTGCTGCCGGGGCTGGGCACCGGCACGTACTGCATCCAAGCCGCAGCGGTGTTCCAGACGTCCGAGATGGATGGATTGTTGTTGGCGCTGACGCCCCAGATCCAGTCGTGGTGGCTATCGATCGAACGGTCGGCGTAACGGATGTCCATGTTGTCGGCGCTGCTGTGCCCATGGAACTTGCCGTCATCCGACTGCGCAGCATAGTTGTCGTACGTGACCTGCAGGAACGCACCAATGTTGTCGGTGATCTTGCCCGCACCGAACACGCTCGCACTCGTGAAGATCAGGGAATTGTTCTTCTGGAAGTCGGCCTTCGGATCGTCGCTCTTCGACGTATTGTTGACGCGCGAGGCACTCGCAACTGCCATTGCGGAGAGCGGCAACGTGCGCTCGCCCAGTGTGTAGCCGGTGAGCTTGAACAGACGTCCATAAGGCGCGAGTTCCGGAAACTGCCCGCCCGCGTGGCAAGCCTGGCAGTTCTGGCCCGTCTGGCGATTGAATGCCGGCAGCGCTGAGACCAGGCCCGGCCACAGGATCGCAAGCACTGCGCTCATCGCGATGACGCGAAATATTGCTAGCGGCGACTTCGCACGAGTGTCCCTGGCAATCGGATGCATGGGTGAACTCTCCGATGGTGCGTCGTGGCGAACCTGCAACTCACGAGCCTTGCAAGACCTTGGTCTTGCGGCAGCACTCCTGCACTCTCTGCGGCGGCGATGCTCGCGTCTGTGCGGTACCGCACCTCGATCGCATGGCACTGCTCGATCAAACCGTTCCTGTCGATGGCCAATTGGTTTGCCGTAGCTCCCGGACATCTCGCCGATCCCACAACCATGAGGCAGTCAATGAAAGCAAGGTCGAACCCGGCTCCACAGCGGACCACGGCGACGGCATCGGCTGCGTTTGCCGGGCGCGACGGCACCGCGACTTACGCGCAGGTCATCCTTGGCGACTCGAACGATTGCGCTGACAGCACTCAACTCGTCGAGATCAATGCACTCCCGGCGTTGATGGCACGCATCCATGCGAGTCTGTCGCTTGCCGGGGAAAATTCTCGGCCGGGATGAACGCGTGTGATCCTTCCGGCAAGAATCCGTCAGTCGAATCCGTTCGCAAACAGCGGACCTGAATTTCCGAACAGGGTGATACGGAATGCCGGGGTGATCGCGAGACCTCCGGGCGCGGCTGCATCGCGAACGTAGAAGCGGCCGTAGAGATCCTGGCCGATCAGGTTCGAGTCGTTGCCGAGATCAAGATTGATCGACGCTGTTCCCTGCCCTGCGCCGCTGCCTGCGAGCACGACGAGCCGATTGGCAAACGCGCCGGTGGGTATCGTCGACGCAATGCCGGGGTCATCGTGATCAACGACGAGGGTTGCGCTCGTGCCGCCGAGTGCATGGCTCAGCGCGACGGTGAAGTTGTGGTTGCCGACTTGCGGTGGCTCGATTGCCTCGATCTGAGGTACTTCGCCACCTGCGCCAGCAAGTCCGTTGCCGACGATCACCGGCGCACGATCTGATTCGGTGTACAGCGTGGGTCGTTCGAAGGGTCCGCTTTCCGCCTGCGTACGCAGATCGGTAAGCGGGCGTTGCAGGAACGCGACGAGCGCCGCTTTCTGCTGTGCGCTGAGGTTGCGCGGACGCACACGCGGGTCCTTGTTCGGCGCATTGAAGTCACCACCGCGGGCGTAGAAGTCGACCACTTCGGCGAGACTCATGAGACGACCGTTGTGCATATACGGCGCGCGTAATGCGACATTGCGCAGGCTTGGTGTGCGGAACGCACCGCGGTCCGCATTGTTGGCAGTGATCGCGAAACGGCCGGGATCGTCAGTCACCGGACGCACGCCGGTGTAGTGAAACTGGTTGTCGCTGAACAGCGATCCGGCGTGACATGCCGCGCAATCGTTGGCAACGAACACCTGCTGCCCCTGCTGCTCCAGTGGCGTCAAGCTTGGCGTACCGGCAAACTGGCTGTCGATCGGTGTCTGGTTGGCGGTCAACGTCCGCTCGTAGCTCGCGAGTGCCATTGCGATGTGTGCCGCGCTGATTTCGGAGCTGCCGAACGCGTCGGCGAAGAGTTGCGTGTAGCTGCGGCCAGCGATCCATGCCGTGAGACTGGCTGGAACATTCGTCGCCAGACCGAGCGGTTCGCGGTCCGCGATACGCGTGCCGATCATGGCAGCGGTGGCTCCAGAGGGAGACATCTCAGCCACATTGAGCAAGGGTTGCAGGCTCTGGCTTTCCAGAGCGCCGCCCTGGGCGATGAGCACCTGACCGGTCTGTGGATCGCTGAAGCGACCGCCGGCCCGACCATCCCAGAACAACAACGGCGAGTAGGCGGCATCGATCGTCGAAAGCGCTCTGCGTGTGCCCGTTTGCGGTGCGATGCCGAAATTTGCAATGGCGAAATACAAGCCATCTGCAGCGTGCGCGGGCACCCCCGCCGACGCATACACGTCGTCGGCATCACCGGGCACGTTGTTCGGGCCGGGATTGGCATTGCCCGCTATGTCGAGCGCCGTGCGCGGATCGCTGCCGCCAGCAAACGCTCGATGGCAAGTGCCGCAGGCGACCGTGCCCGTCAGCGAAAGCTGCTCGTCCCAGAACAAGGTTTGACCCAACTGGATCTTCGCACTGGTCAGCGGATTCGCTGGCGGTACAGGCGGCGGCCCGAGCGGCTGTGGTTGCGGTGGAATCTGAGCCCCCGCGAACGCGGCCTGGAGCATGAGCAGAGCGGTGGCCCAGCGAATAGGTGTGCTCGTATTCATCGCATTCCCCTGAGTGTGGGCGGGAACGCTAGCAAGACATTGTGCACAAACGATGGAGCCGGGACGATGCACCTCCCCGTCACGCATCCCGTCCACATCGCGGATTCGCCTTTACGCCTGCGTACGCCCTGATTGGCACGTCATCGAGTAACACGCAAGGCCCAAGCGTGTGCATCCTCCGCGAGCAAGCCTGTCCTGATCGGACCCGCCCGTGCGCATCGTCATTGAGAAACTGGCGGGCCCGGTTCATTCAAGCCCGTCTAAAATCGCATCGCGGCCGATAGGGCCGATGGAGCAGTATTGCCGATGCCATCACGCAAATTGCGAGCCCGCTGCCACTCACCCCGCACGATGCGGCGCAGCTCGTCGCGCGAGACATTCCCAACCTTCGTGAAACCGGTGAAGATTGATCGATGAAAACGACCCATGGCAGGACGTCATGAGTGAATTCCCGCGCATTCCAGGTTTCGAGTTCCGTGCATTGATCGGGCGCGGGGGAATGGCGGCTGTCTACTCGGCAGTGCAGTGCAGCCTGGGTCGTGAAGTCGCCATCAAGGTGGTCATACCAGACGACGTGGATGCTGCCGATCTTCTTCAGCGCCTGGAAAATGAGGCACGCAGCCTGGCCAGCTTGCATCATCCGAACATCGTCGAGCTATACGATTTCGGACGTACACCAGACGGCGCAATGTACTACGTGATGCCGCTGCAACCGGGAGGGGATCTCACACGAAGGACCAAGCCCATTGCTGCGGATGCCTTGGTCCCGATGCTCGATAGCATCCTGCAGGCGCTGGCGCACGCCCACGCGGCGGGGATAGTCCATCGCGACATCAAGCCGGAAAACATCCTGTTTGATTGGCACGCGCGGCCGCTCCTGGCTGACTTCGGCGCGGCGTTGATTCCCCACAAATCGCGACTGACACAACGCGGTACCGCGATCGGCAGCACCGGTTACATGAGCCCGGAGCAAGCACGCGGCGCTCACGTCGATGCGCGTTCGGACTTGTATGGCGTGGCCGTGCTCGCATTCGAGATGCTTACAGGCCGGTTGCCATTCGAAGGGCCGGACGCGCTATCGATCGCGCTCGCGCAATGTGAGCAGCCGATACCACGCCTTCCGATCGAATTTTCAAACTGGCAGACATTCTTCGACAGCGCGCTCGCGGTCGACCCTGCTCAACGCTACCCGAATGCGGAGGCTATGCGCTCGGCGCTCCATGCTTTACATGGCAAGCGGCCAGAAATCCTGAGCACACGCGTGAAATGGCGCGTCGCCTTTTCGATGGCGGCGATTGCGATCGTCTTGCTCGGTTGCGCATGGCTATGGTGGCCTCGAAGCGCGCCACAGATCGACGACGACCCAACGGCGGTAGCGATAGCACGCGGCACGCTGGCGCCCGCCGATGAACCCGCCGCACTGAAATGGTTTTCGGAAGCGGCCCAGCGGGGATTCGACACTCGCCGAGTTGCCACGTTGCAGGACCAGTTCCTGGCGCAACGCGCGAACGAACTTGAAGACGCGTTGCAAAAAAACGACACCCCTGCCCTGCTCCTCGTCTGGCAGCGCTGGCAGCGCGCGGTGGAGACACTGAACGCGGAGGGCGCTGCCGAAGTCGTCGCCCAATACTCAACGGTCGAGCAAACGTTGACGCGGCAGCTTGAGCTCGCGCTGGAGAGCTACGACCGCGATCAGTCGGTCGCCTCGCTTGCCGTCCTGAATGCATGGGCGACCGCACCAAAACCGCTGCAAGCGTTGGGCAGACGCGTGCGCGAATTACACACGGTCGGTGAACATTTCAGCGACCGCGACGGGCCTGAGTTGGTGCTGGTTCGCAAGCCCACTGCTGCGAGCGCGGGATACGCCGTCATGGCCGCAGCGCTCGACCCTTCGCTATACCAGGCATTCATCGCGGACAGCGCAGGGTCGCGCAAGGAGTGCGCGACCGCCATCGCGTCCGTGCAAGGCTGCATCGATCGGGCTACCGCCAAGCGCCTGGTCGAGTGGCTCAGTACACGCACCGGTGAACGCTATCGGTTACCCAACAAGGATGAATTGTCGGCAGCGGTCAGCTTCGTCACCCCATCCCAAGCCAAGGCATGGACCAGCAGTTGCAACGAGGTGCGCATACGGCCCCAACCCAATGTAGCGAAGCGGGCCTGGTCCAACGTGAGGCAACTGTTTGGACGCGACCGCACCGCAGAAACCCTCGGACTGCGCTGCGACGGATATCTTGCCGTACTTCTCGACGGAAACGGCGACACAACTCGCGCGCTCATCCATCCGGATGCACAGACCACCCTTGTACTCGTGCGCGAGGTGGCGCTGCCGCGAAACGGTGAATAGTGGCGCGGCGGCCGAGGCTTGAGGCAGCCGACCCTGTCGAGGTTTCGCGCCGACGTCATCGATGATGAACCGGGCTCGATCGGAAAAGCACTGATGCAACGGCAATCGCCTGAAGACCTGTGCCTCAACCAATGATCGAGCTGGCAGGCGCTGGCATGACCGCCCATCACTGTTTTGTCCTGGCACTCACCCGCCATACCGTTCCACTCTGATCTTCGGATACGAGCAGCGAGCCGTCGCGCGCGACCGCGACCCCGGTGGGGCGTCCCCACACGTGCGCGTCGTCGACAACGAAGCCAGTCATGAAGTCGTCGTACTCGCCGGTGGGTACGTTGTTCTCGAAGCGCAGGCGGACGACCTTGTAGCCCGTGCGCGGCGTGCGATTCCAGGACCCGTGCAAGGTCACGAATGCGTCACCGCGGTAGTCGGCCGGAAACATCGCGCCGTCGTAGAAGGCGATGCCGAGCGGCGCGGAATGCGCCTGCATGAGCACGTCTGGCGTGATGGTTACCTTGCGCAGCCCGTCGTCGCGTTCGCCGGCGCGGCGCGGATCGACGTTGCCGCCGATGTAGAACCACGGCCAGCCATAGAAACCGCCTTCGTGCACGCGCGTCGCGTACTCGAACGGCAGGTTGTTGCTGAGTTCATCGCGTTCGTTGACCACGCACCATGGCTGATGCGTTGCCGGCTGCACGGCCATGCCCGCGCAATTGCGCAAGCCCGTCGCGTACAGCCGCGCATTTTTGCCATCGGGTGCAATGCTCCAGACGGCCGCGCGGCGCTCTTCATCGCCCCAGGCTGCACCACGCAAGTGCGTGCGTTCAAATGCGGCGATCTCGTCGGCAGATTTCTTCGGCAGCCCTTCGGCGACATTGGAAGCGGAGCCCACCGCGACCAGGAGTTGCTGCGCGTTCGGCGACGCGAGGTCGCGCGTCGAATGACCACCGGAGGGAATGTCCTTCAGCACGACCGTGCTCGCCGCGGTCGCCTGCGTGTCTCCGTTCGCGTACGGAAAACGCAGCACGCGGTCGCTTTGTGAAACATACACCGCGGTCGGCTTCGGGCCGGGTGGAAAGAACGTCATGCCGTAGACGCCGCGAATCCCCTTCGCGAAAACCTGCGGCTCGGGGGCAAGCTTGCCGTCGGCGCCGGGTCTGAAAACCAGCACGCGCCCGCCACCGGTTTCGGCAAGGAACACATCGCCATTAGGAGCGACGCGCAACACACGAGGTCCGTCCAATCCCTTTGCGACGAGTTCGACCTCGAAGCCAGGCGGAACACTGGGCATGTGCGCGCCACGATCGGCACGTTGGGCAGGACTCGCACTGACAGTTGAAACCGCACTCGCAAGGTCGGGCAGGTCCCTGGCGCGCAAGTGTCGGCGCACGCCCGGCGCGTCGTCGTGCCAGCTGCCGTATGCCGCCGAGCCGCTGCGCAACGGAGCATCATCGGCAGCATGCAGCGATGTCGCCGCCAGGCATCCGATCAGCACCTTCAGTACGT
>JBDSNK010000158.1:0-4523 GCA_039915385.1 Dokdonella sp. | reverse complement strand
CGGTTGCGCCGCCAGCACCGGCTGCCGATGACGCGGTCGCCAAATTGAAGAAGGCCAAGGAGATGCTCGAACTCGGCCTGATCACGCAGGGCGATTACGACGCGCTCAAAGCCAAAGCCTTGGGTTTATAAGGCACTCGGTCTGTAACCGTCGAACTGGGCAAACACCATGTCGAACGCCAACTATCCGCCACCGCCGGTGCCCCCATACACCGGCCCGGGGTCGCCGCAGGACGTGCCGCCAAGACCTGGCAGCTTTCCGATCGATCCGGCCACACTGCCCGGACCGATCCGCGACGAATTGCAGGCGCCCGACCCGGTCGCCATCGACACTTCCTCCGACGAGCTCAAGGACGGTGTCAACCGCTGCCCGAAGTGCGGCTCGACCGACATCCGGCAAAAGTCCGGCACCGACCTGCTGGTCTGCCTGTACTGTCGCAACGAATGGCATGCCGGTCGGGTCGAGGAAGAGTTCGGGCTCGGCGAAGGTATCGACCAGCTGACGGGCACCGTCATCGCTTCCGGTGCGCGTGACATCAAGGCCGACGCCGCCAGCCTGATGACGTTCAAGTGCAGCGGCTGCGGCGCCGAGGTCACGATCAATACCGCCAACGCGATGACGGCGCGTTGTCACTGGTGCCGGCACGTCCTGGGTGTCAACGAGCAGATCGCGAACGGCGCGGTGCCCGATGCAGTGCTGCCGTTCCACATCAAGAAAGACGACGCGGTCGCGCGCATTCGCCAATTCGTCGACAAACGGCGATTGTTCGCGCTGAAGGCATTCAAGGATGAGTTCATGCCGGAGAACGTGGTCGGTGTCTACCTGCCCTACATGATCGTAGATGGCAACGTGAGCGCAGACGTCGCTGGTGAGGGCGAGATCGAGACGCGCCGCTATGAGCAAGGCAGCGGCGACGACAAGAAGACCTATTACGATGCCGACGTGTACCGGGTACAACGGCACGTGGACTTCACGGTGGACGACCTGCCGCTGGAATCCTCCACCGAACGCGGCAACCTGGACACGCGCAGCAACACCAACAACATCATCAACACGATCCTGCCGTTCGACACCAAGAACGCGGTGAAGTGGAACGCATCCTATCTGTCGGGCTTGAGTACGGAGAAGCGCGATCGCGACGTCGAGCAACTTCGCCCGCGCCTGGAGGACGAGTTGCTGTCGATCGCCCGCGCCCAGGTCGAAAAATCGGCGAGCCGCTACGATCGTGGCGTGCGCTGGGAGCAGGAACGCCTCAGCGTTCACGGCACGCGCTGGGTATCGATGTACCTGCCAATATGGCTTTATTCGTATCACCAGCCCGGCCCCAAAGGCGGCATGCTGCACTACATCGCGGTGAACGGCCGCACCGGAGAGACCATGGGCAGCGTGCCGGTGCAGCAGTGGAAGCTCCTCATGGCGGCGCTTGCCGTTGGCACCTTTCTCGAAACCATTGCACTCTTTCTCGTGGGGCACTCGTCATGAGCAGTGATGGCGGAATGTGGCTGCTCGCAATCGGACCAGCCGGTGCAACCGGACTGTATTGGGCCTTGTACCGGTATTACCGCAACACCGACAAATCGCACGACTTCGAACACGAGACGGCCGTCGTCGCGAAGCCGGTGACTGGCTCGGAGCAGAAGGTCGACGAGGTGAAGGGCACGCGGGAGACTCGCATACGTGGCGACAACGTGCGTGCGTACCGCAAGCGCGTGCAGAGGATGCAAAACGTCAGCAGTTAGAGCGCGTGAAAACGACGGGCCAGCCGCCACAGCGCCCGGCCGCCCGCAGGCGCGATGGGTGCAACCCGTACCCTTGCACCAGAAGTGGTCCCTGACACCGTGCTTCCACCACCGCGACCTCATGGACATCCATGATGCTTACGTCAGTGATGTCCCACATTGACCGCGGTTTCCCGGCTTCGCCTACTGGTCGGAACAACGGATCACCGAATCGCACTTTGGCCCAACTGCTTCGATCAACGGGTGACGACCCGTCGTCCCCTCCGCGATTCGCGTCTCCAAGAATTTCCGGCCGCTGACCACCGCCGAGGGGCACCTCGCGCGTTCATTTCGCGCTTGATGATCCCCCGACATGTGAGCTTGCGTATGTGGAGAGGATCATGCATCCGCGCCACGACAACGCGCCGGATATGTTCGGTCTTTCCTTCTGGAGTTTGCGATGCGCACCTTGCAAGCCACCTGCCTTGCCTTGGCACTGTCCGCTTCTCTCGCAACGGCGGCGGACGGCGATTTCGATACGACCTACGGCGTGTTCAACTCGGGCAAGAACACCGTCGGCCTCGACCTCGGCGGATCGAACAACGATCTCTTGTCGGACATGCTCGTCGCACCGGACGGATCAGCGTATCTGGTGGGCACGTCCAACCTGGGCACGGGGTATACCGGGATCAGCTTGGTCAAGATGACTCCGCAGGGCTTGCAGGAATACACCTTCAACGCCGTTGCGCAGCAAATCTCCCCGGCGCCGATAAGGATAGGGCGGTATGCAGCTACCGATGCGGGCGGTCTCGACTTCCTCGATTACCCGCATAAACGCAGACGGCCCCATTAGCCGCGTCCCTTGTCCCTGACACGTTTTCCAAAGAGGACTGCACTCAAGAATCCCGGACTACCGCCCGACGGTCTATGATCGCGCCAATGACTGCCTTGGCGCCGGAAATCACCTCCGCACTCTCCAATGCCGCCGAGCCGGGCGGACGCGATCGTCTTTTCGCACTGGTGTATGAAGACATGGTGCGCATCGCTCGCGCACAACTCTCGCGCAACCGACGCGGCAATACGCTGGACACCCGTGCGCTGGTCAGCGAGGCCTATCTCAAGCTCGAACGCGCCGGTTTCGACTATGCCAACCGCAAACATTTTTACGCCACCGTCGCCTGCGCGATGCGTCAGGTCGCCATCGACTATGCGCGTTCGCGCCTCGCAGAGCGGCGCGGCGGCGATGCTGTGTTTGTCGACATGGATGCTCTCGCAGATCATCCACTGCCAGTCGATGCGCAGGCCGAGCAATTGCTTGCGATCGATGCTGCACTGACCAAACTTGCCGCGCTGGACGAGCGCTTGGTCAAGGTCGTCGAGCTGCGCTTTTTTGCAGGTCTTGAAGTCAGCGAAATAGCCGACCTGCTTGGCCTGTCCGAACCGACCATCAAGCGCGACACGCGCGCAGCCAAAGCCTTCCTGCAACGCGAACTAGCGCTTTCATCCGGCTAACACGCCGCACCAAATCTGATGATCCGCGGTAGTACTCAATTGCGTACATTGGAGCAATGCCGCAGGCATGCAGCCCAACGAAGCACGCGCCGCACTCGCTGGACCCAGCATCGACCACACGCACCAGACTAAATTGACATCGACTGAGCGGACCGCAAAAGAACATGCAAGCCGAGAACTGGCAACGCGTACGTGCACTCTTCGATACTCTGGTCGATCAGCCACCCGAGAGTTGGGAGGCCGCATTGGACCAGCACGGTCTGCACGATCCCGATTTGCGCGAGGAGGTCCTCACGCTGCTGCGGGCGGACAGCGCGGATCTCGTGCGAACGGTCATCGACGCGCAAATACCCGAGGTTCTTTCCGCCTTTCACGAACTCGAAAGCGGCATCGAGAGTGAGCGTCTTGTCGGCCGCACGGTGGGTGCCTTTCGCCTGATCGAGCAAATCGGGCGTGGCGGCATGGGCACGGTCTGGCGTGCCGACCGCGTCGATGGCGGGTTCGAGCAAAGTGTTGCGATCAAGCTGATCCGGGCCGGCTGGGATGCGCAAGAGCTGATCGGGCGCTTTCGCGCCGAGCGACAGATTCTTGCCAATCTGAATCATCCGAACATCGCCCACCTAGTCGATGGCGGCGTCACCGACGACGCCCTTCCCTGGCTCGCGCTTGAGTATGTCGATGGCACCGACCTGCGCAGCTATTGCGATGAAAACCAACTCGGTATCGATGCACGTCTGAAGCTGTTCCTGACGGTCTGCGCCGCAGTCAGCCACGCGCACGCACACCTCGTCGTGCATCGCGACCTGAAACCTTCGAACCTGATGGTCACCCGACGGGGCGAAGTAAAGCTGCTTGATTTCGGTATCGCCAAGCTGGTCGACCACACGGCCAGCCATGCCAGTCTGCAGCGGGTGTTCACGCCTGAATACGCGGCACCCGAGCAGGTGCGCGGTGAAGCGGTCACCACTGCCGTCGATGTCTACGCACTGGGACTATTGCTCTACGAGTTGCTGACCGGCCGCCGACCGTACAACGTCAAGAACTCGACGCCGGCCGCCTACGAGCGAGCGATTCTCGACCAGGAGCCAACCCGGCCTAGCCTCGCATTTTCCAACGATGTCGATTCAGGCGATCTCGCCACGCGTGCGGCTGGGCGTGAAATGTCGCCGCAGCAAATGCGCCGCGAACTGCGCGGTGATCTCGATGCGATCATCCTCAAGGCCCTGCGCAAGCCACCCGAGCAACGCTACGCCAGCGTCGCCGACCTTGCCGCGGACGTCGAGAATCATCTCC
>JBDSNK010000159.1:0-5703 GCA_039915385.1 Dokdonella sp. | reverse complement strand
GACAACTTGCGCGTCTGCGGACGCGACTTGCCAAGACGCCACTGCCGGGCTTTTTCGCCTGGTGGGGTACCCAGTTGCTTGCCTGCATGCCGGCGCGCTGGCGCACTGTGCTGGCCGAACGCTCCGAGTCGCTCGTACTCGACTTGCGTAGCGACGAAATCGTCGTTTGGCGTGAAAGCGGCGAGGTGATGAGCGAATATGCGCGCATTCGGCGCGATCTGCCGCCTGAAGTGCAGACCGCCGAATTCCAGCGCCTGCGCACGGCGATCGACGATCCGATGGTGCAGACCGTGTTCTGCATTCCGTCCGAACGCGTGCTCACGCGCACCCTCAGCCTGCCGGTTGCGGCAGAGGACAACCTGCGTCAGGTTCTGAGTTTCGAAATGGACCGGCAGACGCCGTTCAAAGCAGACCAGGTTTATTTCGACAGTCGCGTACTCGGACACGATGCCAGTGGACGCAATGCACAAGTGGAGTTGGTGCTGATTCCACGCGGCCAGCTCGACCAGGAGCTTTCTGCATTGCCCGCAGCGGCCGCGGACCTCGATGGTGTCGACAGCTGGCGCAGCACGCCCGGTTCGGGTCGTCGCCATACCAACCTGCTGCCGCCGGAGCGCCGCGCGCGCCGGCGTAATCTGCGTCTGCCGCTCAATCTCGGATTGGTCGCGCTCGCGTTGATCCTGCTCGTCATGGTGATGGACGAATCGCTCGCGAATCGCGCGATTGCAGTGGAATCCATGCGCGCGGAAGTCGAGAAAGCAAATACCGACGCGAAGCAGGTCGCGGCGCTGAAGAAGACGCTGGCGGATTCGATCTCCGGTGCCAATTTCCTGACCGAACGCAAGCGCAAGGGACCGTTGATGGTCGCGCTCATCGACGACCTCAGCAAACGCCTGCCGGACGACACGTATCTGGAACGCCTGCAGATCGAGAACAAGCAAGTGCAGCTGCAGGGGCAGGCGCGCGAGGCAGCCAAGCTCATTGCATTGCTCGGAGCATCGCCATGCCTCGGCAATCCGGGCTTCCAGGGCCAGGTGCAGCCGGATCCGCGCACGAGCAAGGAGCGCTTCCAGATCAATGCTGATCTGAAGGAATGCAGCCCTGCGCCGGAAGCAAAGGCCGCAGAGCCCGCAACCGCTGCGAAAGCGGCTGACGTCAAACACGTGGATTCGAGCAAGACCGATGCAGTCAAGAAAGATGACATCAAGAAAGATGACATCAAGAAAGATGCGCCGAAGGAAGGCGCGATGAACACACCGGCGCAAGCGCCGAAGACAGAGCCCGCAGCGAAACCACTGCTGGATATGCGCGCACGGCCGGCTGCGGTTAACGCCCCGCTCGGCGCAACTGCGCCCAAGCCGGCCCCGAAGCAGGATGCGGAGGCCAAGCATGGCAGCAAGTAGATTCCTGCCGAAGGATGGACGCCTGCTTGCCGTCGTCCTGCTGTTGATCGTGTTGGCGCTGGTGTACCTGGTGGCTATCCACTGGTGGTTTGTTGCGCCGCAGATGCAGCTGTCGAGCGAGATGGAGGATCTGCGCGAGCAGCAATTGCGCTATCGCCAGACAACCGCGGAGAAGCCCGAGATCGACAAGCGCCTCGCCGAGGTCAAGGCGTATGAACAGGGCAATCAGGCTTTTCTGCCCGAGACCGATGCAAACGCTGCATCTGCTGCGCTGATCCAGCGCTTGACCCAGGCGATGAACGGGAAGGGCGACAAGCATTGCCAGAATGTCGGCACCCAGAGCTACACCGGCAGCGAGGACGAGCTGTATAAGCGCGTCACCGTGCAGGCGCGTCTGAAATGCGATCTGGAGCCTTTGGCAGCGATTCTCTACGACCTTGAGAACGGCAAACCCTATCTGTTCGTTGACCAGGTCATGATCTACAAGCAGCAGAGTTACACGCCGCCCGGCGCGAAGGTTGCGCCGGTTCCGCTCGACGTGCGCTTCAACCTGTCGGGTTATCTGCGCCAGCCGGGCAAGGCCAAATGAACGTCAAGGTGGCGCGACTTGCGACCAAGGGACTTGCTGGCATCTGCGGCATGTTGCTGCTGTTCCTCATCGTGCAGTACAGCGGATACGGACGCGGCTATCGCTGGGCAGCAGACGTTGAAGGCGATGCTGGCAAGACGACGTTCGGCACGATCGACAGCAAACCGGTCAGCCTTCCACCGGCGTCCTCGTTTGCCGATATCCAGGGACGTCCGCTGTTCAACGAGGACCGCAAACCTGGTCCGGCTGATACCAGCGACGGAGACGCAGGACCGCCTCCGAGTCCGCTCAATATCGCCCTCACCGGGGTAATTCTCGACGATGCCCACCACGTGCGCATCGCCATGTTGCAGGACAAGACGCGGAACCAAGCGGTTGCGCTGAAGGTCGGAATGCCGCTGGAAGGTGATCAGGCCAGTTGGACCCTGATTGAAGTCAAGCCGCGCGGCGCCGTGTTTCGCAGCGCGGCGAACGAAACCAGCGAAGTCGAGCTGGAAACCTCGGTTGTAGCAGCGCCTGCGCGTCCTGGCGTGCGTCCACCCAATCCGCCGCAAGGCAAGGCGCCACCGGTCAACCAAGGGCAGGATGCCAGTTCCGATCTCGCTCGTCGTATCGAAGACCGCCGCAAGCAAATGCGTGAAGATGCCGAGCGCCTGCGCAATGGCGGCACCGAAAAACCCGCGACACCGAAGAAGTAATGGAGTAGCCACGTGCGATCGAGATTGACCACCCTATTCATGGCCCTCGGCATTGCGCTGCTGGCCGGTTGCGCCACGCCCGCGACCAAGGACGCACGTGCGCCCGACAGCGACATCCTGACCGCGGACACGATTCTGAAACCGGCACGACCCATCCAGACCGATGACGGCGCAAGCGGCATCTCGGTTTCGCCGAACGCGAATTCACATCGACCGCCGCCCAAACCCGAAATAGAGACGGGCACCGGTAGATTCTTCAAGCAGCAGCCGGCCGCGCCGACCGCCAGTGGTGGTGGAGAAGGGCAGGTCACCTTCAATTTCGAGAACCAGCCCATCCAGGCGGTGGTCAAGGCGATCCTTGGCGACATGCTGGAAGAGAACTACACGATTGCGCCGAATGTCGGCGGCAACGTCACCTATTCGACCTCGCGTCCGATCCGTCGCGAAGATGCGATGCCGGTACTGGAAATGCTGTTGTCGTGGACCGGCAACGCACTTGTGCGCGAGGGCGGTCGCTATACAGTTCTGCAGAGCAAGGAAGCAATTGCGGGCAAGCTGACGCCGCGCATCACCGCTAGCCAGCAACCCGGCTACGCGCTGCGCATCTTTCCACTGAAATATATTTCAGCGAGCGAAACCGCGAAGCTTTTGAAACCCTATGCGAAGGCCGATGCGTTCGTCAGCATTGATCCCAACCGCAGCCTGCTTGTGCTCGCCGGCACGCCGTCGGAACTGGACAACTACCAGCGCACGATCGACACCTTCGACATCGACTGGATGAAGGGCATGTCGATCGGCGTGTTCACCATGCAGCATGTCGAAGTCTCCAAGCTGATGCCGGATCTGGAGAAGATCTTCGGTACCGCGGGCGAATCGCCGCTCGCGGGCATGTTCCGCTTCATGCCGATCGAGCAGACCAATGCGATTGTCGTCATCACGCCGCAACCGGACTACCTGAAGGAAGCGGAAGAGTGGCTGCTGCGACTTGATCGTGGTGGCGCGGAGAATTCGACCCAGCTCTACATCTACAACGTCAAGAATCTCAAGGCGCCGGATCTGGCTGACTATCTCAGCGAGATTTTCCTCGGCACTACCGGCGGCAGCTCCCGCAGAAGCAGCACCTCGGGCAGCGTTGGGCCTGGACTGCGATCCACCACACTGGGTGGTGGCGGTCGAAGCAGCCTTGGCGGTTCCGGCGGCTCGTCATTGAACTACCAGAACTCCCTGCGACCACAGTCATCGCAGGAAAAATCGGCACCAGCGGCAGCGCCAGTCGCTGCTGCGGCGACGGGTTCCAACGGCAAGAAAGAAAGCGATATCCGCATCTCGGCGATCGAGGAAAACAATCAGCTGATGATCATGGCCCAGCCGTATGAGTGGGAACAGATTCAATCGGCCGTGCGCAAACTCGATACCCCGCCGCTGCAGGTTCAGATCGAGGCGCGCATTCTCGAAGTCACTTTGACCGGCGACCTTGAGTACGGCGTGCAGTGGTGGTTGGGAAATCAGCAGTCCGTACCCAGCGGCGGCGTCTACGACAGTACTCGCGGACCGTATCGATATCCGAATAAGTACGATCGCTTCGGAAGCACAACGGGCTCGGCGGGTCCTGCAGCGGCCGGTGCGAGTTTTTTCTACTCGTTCATCAACAGCAAATTCCAGGCTCAGTTGAGTGCGTTGCAAACATCAGCCCTCACAAAAACGCTGTCGGCGCCTTCGTTGGTGGTGAACAACAATCAGGAAGCTTCATTGACGGTGGGCTCCAAGGTTCCCATCAATCAGGTTTCTTTGGTCGGCATCGGTGTTACAGGAAACAATGCGAATGGAACTGCCGCGAGTACCGGCTACAGCAGCGTCTCGTACCTTGACACCGGAATCACCTTGCAGGTGAAGCCTCGCGTCAATCCGGGTGGTTTGGTATATCTGGATATCAGCCAACAGGTCAGCACGCCTATATATGGCGGAAGTTCGAATCCAACGGTTGCCAATCGAGAGATCCAAACACAGGTTGCCGTTCAGAGCGGGCAGACCGTGCTGTTGGGAGGGTTGATCAAGGAAGATAACGGCGAGACCAAGACGGGCGTGCCGCTGCTCAACAAGGTGCCGGTGCTGCGCGATCTCTTCGGCAAGACCCAAGACACCAAGAATCGAACCGAATTGATCGTGTTGATCACGCCGCGTGTCATCAACAACAGCAACGAAGCTGCACAGATGACGCTCGACTACAGTCGCCAGTTCGAATCGCTTGCTCCATTGCGTGCGAAAGGCCAGCCGATCTCGAATCCGCCGTCGCCACCACCGCCTGCGCCAGCGGATACGTATCCCGTGCCAGAAAATTCGAAATCGCAAGAGGATTCACAGCGTGACCACTAATTTCATGAAATCCGCCATCGCAGTCGCGCTCGCGGCGCTGCTGTTCGGGCTCGCCGGGTGTGCGGACAAGTCGAATCCCGACAATATCGATCGCCGCGCGGTCGAGCGTTGGAATTTCCTGATCGCACATCAGGCAGAGAAGGCGTACGACTATCTGACGCCCGGATTCCGGGCAACGCAAACCCGCGAGGACTACGCGGCAGCGATGAACAATCGACCTTTGCAGTGGAAGTCGGCCAAGTTCAAGCACAAGGAATGTGACGCGGATCGCTGCCTGGTCGATATCGATGTGAGTTACTTGCTCGTCATGCCGGGCGCGCTCAATAAACCCATCGAATCCACCGGGGGCCAGAATGAAACCTGGATACAGGTAGATGGAGAGTGGTATTTCCTGCCCAAGTAATTGAATTCGTTGCCAGGTTTGGGTGGGGAACAGGGGGATTGCACGCCTCTTTCCTTTGCCTTAACATGGCGGCGCTGTTGCCTGACCTCGCCCGTGCCCAACGGGCATGTTTCTATCGGAGCGAGGTCGGCGGTAAAGCAATAAAGCCCTGTGGTTAAATTTAGGAGTGTTGCGATGAAGAGAAACAACTTGACGACTGCTGTCGTCGCCGGTATCGCTGGCGTCGCTGGCTTCGCG
>JBDSNK010000142.1:0-9387 GCA_039915385.1 Dokdonella sp. | reverse complement strand
GAGCGCGCCGCCAAGCGCGGCTACCTGCAGATGCACCTGTTCTTCGATGACCTGTTCGGCACATCGACCGCAATGATGAATCACAAGGCCGCTGGCGCATGAAACCTTCGGCCCTGTTCAAGCGCTTTGCCAGCGGCGCCTCGCGCGCCACCGGCAAGCCCATCACCTTCGTGCTGGCGGCGATGATCATCATCGTGTGGGCATTGACCGGGCCACTGTTCGGCTACAGCGACACCTGGCAACTCGTCATCAACACCGGCACCACGATCATCACCTTCCTCATGGTGTTCCTGATCCAGAACACGCAGAACCGCGATTCCGAAGCGATGCACATCAAGATGGACGAGATGATCCGTGCCATTGAAGGCGCGCACAACGCGCTGCTCGATCTGGAAGAACTCGAAGACGACGAACTCGATACGATCCGCAAGCGCTACAGCAAGCTCGCCAAGAAAGCGCGCGACGACATCAACGCCGGCGGCAGGGACGTCGGCTGCGACGACGTCGACCCGGATGGCAAGGACGACGATGCCCCTGCGCAGAAGAAGGCCCCGGCGAAGAAAAAAACCTAGCGCGTGCGATCGACCGCGTAATCGGCGAGCAACGCGAGCGCATCGCGTGCATCGGAAGCGGGCAGGGCGCCGAGTGCGTCACGCGCCCGCTGCGCATAGCCATGCGCGCGATCGCGCGAAGCGTCGATCGCACCCGTCGCACGAATCGCGCCGAGTACCTCATCCAGCGCATCGAGACCGCCGGCGTGGAGCGCCGCCTTCAGGCGCGCCGCCTGCGCCGGTTCGCTGCGTTCGATTGCGATGATCAGCGGCAGGGTTGGCTTGCCCTCGGCGAGATCGTCACCGATGTTCTTGCCCAGCGTATCCGCGTCGGAAGCATAATCGAGCACGTCGTCGGCAATCTGGAAAGCGTAACCAAGATCGAGCCCATAAGTCGCCAGCGCTTCCTCCTGCGCCGCCGGCAAACCCACCAGCACCGCACCGAGGCGCGTCGCCGCCGCAAACAACACGGCCGTCTTGCGTTCGATCACATCCAGATACGCCTGCTCGCTCGTATCTGGATTGCCGATGTTGAGCAACTGCAACACCTCGCCCTCGGCAATGCGGTTGGTGGTGTCAGCGAGAATGCGCATCACGCGCATGCTGTCCAGCTCCACCATCATCTGGAACGAACGCGAATAAAGGAAATCGCCCACCAGCACACTCGCCGCATTGCCCCACACCGCATTCGCGGTCTTGCGCCCACGCCGCAGATCCGACTCGTCGACCACATCGTCGTGCAGCAGGGTGGAGGTGTGGATGAATTCAATCAACGCAGCGAGCGGCAGATGATCACGGCCCTCATATCCCGCCGCGCGCGCCGCCAGCAGATGCAGCATCGGCCGCAACCGCTTGCCACCACTGCCTATGATGTACTCGGACACCTGATTGATCAGCACCACATCGGACGCGAGGCGCGTGCGGATCAACGCATCGACCGCAGCCATGTCGGAAGCGGCGAGCGCCTGAACGTCGCTGAAGCGCCGGATGCGGGGCGGGGTGGGCTGCGGAGCGAGGGTCAAGGAAGGGCCTTCGGGGTCGCAAAGACGACCATTATACCGATGCGCGCAGCAAGGCCAGTTGACAACCTCGTACACGTGGCCTTCATCGTGGTTCACTTGCGCGCTGTACGTGTCAGCGGACAGCCTGACGTCGAGGCCGAGGTCGTGCGGCGTGCACGCTCTGGCCGCTTCCATGCGTGGTCGCGCGTCTCCATTGATGCTTTGCTGCGCCGACGCTGATGCGGTCGGATGATTGCACAAGCGGATACAATGGCGTCCTGCCGCTGCTTTGCGGTGCCGAGCCAGCGCCTACCTGCAAGGATGTCCATTCGCTTCGCCCAATCCTTGGCACTCGCCTGTGCGACCGTGATCGCGCTTGCCGGCTGTGCGAGTGTGCCGCTGCCATCGTTGCCGGTGGCAACGCCCGCCGCGTGGCGACAACAGGTGCGCGCATCGGACGTGCCATCGCCAGATCTGCGGGGGTGGTGGAAGGCCTTCCAGGATCCGCAGCTGGATCGACTCGTCGAATCCGCACTTGCGGACAATCTCACGGTACGTCAGGCGGCCTTGCGCATCGACGCATCGCGTGCTCTTGCCGGAACCGCGAATGCGGCATTCCTTCCTCAGTTGAGCGCGCATACGTTTTCGGAACCCACTCCCGACAGCAGCGCAAGCTATTTCCAGGTGGGTTTCGACGCGCGTTGGGAGCTGGGATTGTTCGGTCGTGCGCAGAGCCGTGCGCGGGTCACAGCCGCGGATCTGGGCATTGCCGAGAGCGACGTTCAGTCCGCGCGCGTGAGCGTGGTGGCGGAAGTCGTGCGCTGCTATGTCGAGTTTCGCGGTGCCAACTTGCGGCTCGCCCTGCTGGCGCAGGTAGCCGCGAGCGCGGATGACAAATCCAGGCTCATGGCAACGCGTCTGCGTTTGCGCCTTGCGTCGGAGCGCGAACTTGCGCTGACGCAGGCAGAGGCCGCGAATGCCGAGGCGGCATTGGTCGAGCCGCGCATGGCGATCGACAACGCCCGCCTGCGCATGGCGGTGCTGCTTGCGCGCAGCGAGGCCGCAGCCGAGCTCATTGCCGACGAGGCGCCAATGCCGACTCGCAACGAACGCATCGACAGTGTGGTTATCGACAGCGTACCGGCCGACCTGTTGCGCACACGTCCGGAAATCCGTCGTGCCGAAAACGAAGTACTCAAGGCTGCTGGCGAACTGGGGCTCGCACGTGCAGACCTGTTCCCGCGCCTTGGACTCGGCGGCGCGCTGAGCTATGCGTCGAAGGTGATCGGTCATACGCGCCTCTCGGACGCGGACGGCATCGTCACCTTCGGACCCGCGATCGAGATCCCGTTGTTCGACTGGGGCGCACGTCGCGCGAGCGTGACGGCGCGCGATGCCGAGCTTTCCGCCAGCCTGCTCGCGTATCGTCAAACCGTACTTGAAGGCGTTGCCGAGGTGCAGACGGCGATGGCGACGCTGGAACGGCAGCGCGAACGCCTTGGCCTCCTGCAGCGCGTGCGCGGCAGCCTGGAGCGCAGCGATGCGGCGAGCGACACGCTGCATCGTGTCGGTCTCGCCGACGGCATCGATATCGCAACCTCACGCACGACGCTTTTGCAGGCACGCATCGAGATCGCGCAGGCGCAGCAGCAATGCGATATCGCTTTCGTCGCGTTGTACAAGGCGATGGGCGGAGCACCTCTGCCGGATGCAGCGACGGCGCATCGCGATGCCAGCGCGGACGTGGGCAGCCAATGATTCCACTGGCACGCAAGACCCTGCTGCACGAATGGCGACGCTTCCTGCCGTCGGCGCTCGCGGTTGCATTCTCCGGCTTGCTGCTGCTCGTACAGGCAGCGCTCGTGTTCGGCATCTTCAACAGTTCGGCCGTCTATATCCGAAAATCCGCAGCTGATCTCTGGGTCGGCTATCCGGGCACGCAGAGCATCGAACTGGGTCGACCGATTGCCCACGAAGCCGAGATCAAGGCCTTGATGGACCCGCAGGTCGCGCGTGTTGAACCGTTCAACTGGATTGATGGCGACTGGCGTGGGCCGGTCGACAAGGGTGGCGTTTCGGTGTTCATTTCGGGCATCGACACGCGTGCCGATGGAATGATGTTTGCTGACGTGTTGCCGCCGGCGTTGCGCGAGCGGCTCGACGAGCCGGATGGCGTCATCGTCGATCGTGCCGACCTGGCCAAGCTGGGCTTGGACGTTGGTGGCCAGGCCGTCGTCAATGGACATCGCGTGCGCATCGTCGGCGTCGGCAACGGCTTGCGCGCACTCGGCGGCGTGAACATCGTGACCTCGCTGGCGACATCGCGACGCCTGGACAATGGTGACAGCCACGGTGAGGTTGCCTACTACGTGGTCAAACTGCGCGATTCGGCGCAGGCCGGCGCGGTTGCTGCACGTTTGCTGCAATCCAATTCATCCTCGCCGCGTTTCGGTGTCTGGACCAAGGCCGCGTTCGCCCACCGGGCTGTCATGTACTGGATGTTCGAGACCGGCGCCGGACTTGGCGTACTGTTCCTCGCGATGGTCGTCTTCATCGTCGGCGCCGTCATCACCAGCCAGACCCTGATGAGTGCGGTCGCCGGTTCCATCCGCGAGTATGCGACGCTTTATGCACTCGGCGTGGGCTTCGCGCAGTTGCGTCGCGTGGTGCTGGCGCAAGCTGCGTGGGTCGGCGCATTCGGTCTGCTGGTCGGCGGCATCGCGACGGCGCTTGTGGTGTTTCTTGCATATCGTCGCGATGTGCCAGTGCAGCTCGACCTTGCGACGATCGTGAGCTGCGCGGCGCTGGTGATGGGCATCGCGTTGCTCTCCGGGCTCGCCGCGGTACGTACGTTGCGTCACGCCGATCCGGCCCTGCTGCTGCGTTGATGCCATGCCTGCCGCGCTGATCGCCGAGTCACTCGACAAGTCCTTCGTCACCGGTGCAGTGCGCACCGACGTGCTGCGCGGTCTGTCGATCGAGATCGCCGCTGGCGAGCTGACCCTGGTGTCGGGTCCGTCGGGTTGTGGCAAGAGCACCTTGCTCGCGATACTCAGCGGCTTGCTGCGGCCCGATGGTGGTCGGGTGCATGCGCTCGGCCAGCCGCTCGCGCATCTGAAACCGATTGAGCTGGAGCAGTTCCGATTGCGCCACACGGGTTTCGTCTTCCAGGGATTCAACCTTTTTCCGGCGCTGACCGCGCTCGAGCAGGTCATGTTGCCTCTGGGCTACCTCGGCCTGGACAACGAGACCGCGCGCAAGCGTGCACGTGTAGCGCTGGAGGAAGTGGGGCTTGCCAGCCGCATGCAGCTCAAGCCTGCGGAACTCTCTGGCGGCGAGAAGCAGCGGGTCGCGATCGCGCGCGCATTGGCGAAGGAGCCGCAGTTGCTGTTTGCGGACGAACCAACCAGTGCCCTCGACGCCGCGAATGGGCAGATCATCATCGATACCCTGCACCGTATCGCGCACACCCACGGCGCAACCGTTCTGTGCGTCAGCCACGACCCACGCCTGACCACCCATTCCGATCGTGTCCTCGCGATGGAGGATGGCAAGATACTCTCCGATCACAGATCGCACACCGAATCATTGAAGGACGTTTCTCGATGACCGCTGCACATTCACGGGTCGCCCTATGGCTCTCGGCGGCACTCGCCGCCGGCGCGGTCTTGAGCGCGTGTTCCAGGACGAATCCAGAGCCTGCGTCGGTGTCGTCCGCGACGCCGGGTGCGTATCTCGCCATGGCGCGCGGCCAGGTCGATGTGGAAGGCGGACTTGTCCGCGTCGTTGCCGCCCGCGATGGGCGCGTTGCCGAGGTCAAGGTCGAAGAGGGTGAAACGGTCAAGCAAGGCGATGTACTCGCGCTGCTCGACCAGCGCCAGGGGCGCATCGGCGTCGGTATCGCGCAGGCGAGCCTCGCTCAGGCGCAGGCGCAGGTCGACGTGCTCAGGGCGCGCCTGCGTCCGGCACAGATGCAATCCTCGCGCGCTGCCGAAGCGGCAGGCGCCGGCGCGGCGACCGGCCAGTCCGCCGACGATGCGAGTGCGGCGCTGGCGGTGCTGAAAGCAGAAATCGGTGCGGGCGACGCGGCGGTGAAACTAGCGCGCGAGCACCTCGATGCCGCGCATGCGGAACTCGACGCAGCAGTGATCAGCGCACCCGTAGCGGGTCGCATCGTGCGCCGTTCGGTGCATGTGGGAGATATGTTGTCTGCGCAGTCCGCGACCGAATTGTTCCAGTTGCTGCCGGATCGCCCGCTCATCGTGCGTGCCGAACTCAATGAAGCCTATGTCGACCTGGTCAAGCCGGGGATGCAGGCCGAGGTCGTGCGAGATTCGGATCAGGGCAGCGCGGTTTCCGCGCGCGTGCTGCGCGTCGGCGAAGTGTTCGGTCCGAGTCGCCTGACCGACGATCCGGTCGAGCGCGCGGGTGCGCACGATGTTGAGTGCGTGCTGCTTCTGGAGCATGCCGATTTTCGTATCGGACAGCGCGTGCTGGTGCGTTTCAAACGCTGAATGGCCAGGCGTTCGCGCCGCGCTTTATCCATGACAGCCGCAGATTGCGGATCCATGACCTTTGTCCAGGGTCTGTGAAAGCCCGCCGAAAGCCGTTCGCGGCTATCCTATGCAACAAATGGCCCTCTCCCGGGTTCCAGGAAATGATCCGTGTCCCAGTGGACCATCTTGTGCGACTTCGACGGTACCGTCTCGGTCGAGGACATCACCGACTCCCTGCTTGAACGCTTCGGCCGGCCGGGCTGGATGGCATTGGAAGATGCATGGCGGCGGGGCGAGATGGGCTCGCACGATTGCATGGCGCAACAGGTCGCCTTGCTCGAGGCGACGCGAGAGGACATGGACGCGCATCTGGACAGCATGTCGATCGATCGCGCGTTCGTGCATTTCGTCGCTGCTGCGCGCGACGCAGGCATGCCGTTGGCGATTGTCAGCGACGGCCTCGACTACGCGATCCGGCGCATCCTTGGCAGCTACGGCCTGGATGACGTGCCGATCATCGCCAACCGCCTGGAGTCCGTCGGCGATCGTGGCTGGCAGCTCGATTTTCCCTATGGCAATCCCGCCTGCCGCGTCGCCAGCGGCAACTGTAAATGCTCCTGCGCCGGGCGCGCGCGCGCAGAACAAAAGCGCGTGTTGCTGATCGGCGATGGCGCCTCGGATTTCTGCGTCGCCGGTGAAGCGGACCTCGTATTCGCCAAGCATCGTTTGATCGAGCATTGCCGTTCGGCTGGCATCCCGTATGTGCCGATCACCGGCTTTGCCGACGCGCTCGATCTGCTACCAACCCTGCTCGCCGGTGAACTTGCTGCACACGTGCATGACGTGGCGCACGCTGCTTCCACGCAGACTGCCTGAGGCGCGATCGCCTGTCGGCACCTGCGACGTTCGTCGCCGGTGCTCCCCGCTAAATTCCCGATCCCGCGCCGCCGTGCGCGGCCGATCCGACATGTGGAGCTGCTTCCTTGAACATCGACAGCACGAAAAATCACGTGGCCGCCACTGAGGCCCGCCTCGTAGCCGGTCTCGACACGCAGCGCAGCGCCGACTTGTTTGACGCTGCCTGCAAGCTCATCCCAGGCGGCGTCAACAGCACGGCGCGCGCGACCTGGGCAGGCTGGTCGCCGTATCCTCTGTTCGTCGAGAGTGGGCAGGGCTCGCGCCTGCGCGACGTGGACGGCAACGAATACATCGACTACCTGCTCGGCCTCGGGCCGATGATCTTCGGCCATCGACCGCCGCGAGTGACCCAGGCCGTGGTCGATTTCATCCAGAACCGCGGCACCGTGTTCGCGCTGCCGACGGCGGACGAGGCGCGCCTCGCGCAGAAGATCATCGACGCCATACCGAGCGTCGAACAGGTGCGCCTGTGCAATACCGGCACCGAGGCCGTGCTGTACGCGACGCGCCTCGCGCGCGCGTTCACCAAACGCAGCAAGATCATCCGCTTCGAGGGCATGTACCACGGCTTCTCCGATGGCGTGTACTGGAGCAAGCATCCATCGATCGAAAAGGCAGGTCCGGACGATCGCCCGGTTGCCGTGGCGCAGGGCCCGGGCATGCCGAAGGGGATCGAAGACAATCTCATCATCCTGCCGTGGAACGACGCCGATGTGCTGGCCGACGTGATCGCGCGTGAAGGCGACAACATCGCCGCCGTGCTCACGGAGCCCGTGATGTGCAATACCGGCTGCATACTTCCGAAGCCCGGCTATCTTGAAGCGATGCGCGAGCTCACGCACAAGCACGGCATCGTGCTGATCTTCGACGAAGTCATCACTGGCTTCCGCCTCGGCCTGGCCGGTGCACAAGGGCGCTTTGGCATCAAACCGGACCTTTCCGTGTTCGCCAAGGGCATTGGCGGCGGATTCCCGGTCGCGGCGATGGGCGGGCGTGCCGACATCATGGCGCTGGTGGCCAACGGCACGGTATCGATGGCCGGTACTTACAGTGCCAACGGCATCGCGATCGCGGCGGCGAATGCCGCCATGGACGAATTGGCAACACCCGGCTTGCACCAGAAGCTCGATGCGGTTTCCGACGAACTGCGTGCGGGCTTGGCCAAGATCATGAGCGACGCGGGACTGCCCGCCTACGTCGTTGGTCTCGGTCCGCTGATGCAGGTGTGGTTCGCCAAAGAAGAGATCCACAACTACCGCGATGCCGAGCGTCATGCCGATCAGGAGATCTTTCGTCGCTGGTGGCACGGCATGCTCAGCCGAGGCGTATTGTTCCATCCGGGGGCGTACGAAAATCTGTTCGTCTCGACCGCGCACACCCATGCGGACGTGGCGGCTACGCTTGATGCAGCGAGGCACGTGGCGGCGGAGCTCGCGCGTACGCTGTGAGCGCCGCGCGTTCTCGCGCGATGGTGCAATGATCGGGGCGGCTTCGGCCGCCCCGATTCGTTTGCGCAGGCCGCATGCCATCAATCACTCTGATCGGCGACGGGATCTCGTGCGCCGACCTCTCGCGCCAGCGGGAGAGAGGACTGGTTGAATTTCGCGCCATTGGAATAACGCAAACGTGACACGCAAATCTTGCGGATACCGAACAATTGGCATAGGCCCACTATGCACAACGGAGCGTTTCGGATGCGTTTGAGTAGTTTTGTGTTCTTGTTTGCCTGCGCGTCGGCCTGCGCCGAAACGCCACCGCCCGAACAGATGGATACCATCGTCGTCAGCGGCGTCCAACCGGGTCCGGGCTTGTGGAAAGTGTCCAAGGACGAGCATGTGCTGTGGATACTCGGCACGTTGGCGCCACTGCCGAAACATTTCGAATGGAAGGCGACCGAGGTCGAGGCTGCCATCGGTGCTTCACAGGAAGTGTTGCTATCGCCGCAGATCAGAGTCGACACAAAGATCGGCTTCTTTGCCCAGCTGGCGCTGTTGCCTTCGCTGATCGGGGTGCGCAAGAATCCCGACGACAAGACGTTGCGGGAGCTGGTGCCGCCCGATCTCTATTCGCGCTGGCAAGTTCTCAAGGAGAAATATATTGGCCGTAGCAGCAAGGTGGAGAGCTGGCGACCCATTTTTGCGGCGCTTGAACTGTACAAGGCGGCAATCGACAAGAGCGGCTTGACCGATTCGGGCCTCGCGCAGAAAACCGTGAGCTCGCTTGCCAAAAAAGCGGACGTCAAGCTGACACCGATCCAGGTCGAGCTCGTGATCGACGACCCGAAGGTGGCGATCAAGGAATTCAAGAAAGGCGGCCTCGACGATCTTGATTGCTTTCGGCGGACGCTCGATCGTATCGATACCGATCTGGCGACCATGACGGCACGAGCGAACGCGTGGGCGACTGCCGACCTTGAAGCTT
>JBDSNK010000130.1:0-3582 GCA_039915385.1 Dokdonella sp. | reverse complement strand
CCAAGCTCGACTTTGCTGGTCAGTACACGATGCAGCCGCCGCGCTACGACTCGAAGGACAATACTGATCGTCCGGCTGACCAGAAGTTCGGCACACCCGAAGACGCGGCACGACCCGGCGAGAAGTTTTTCTTCACCGCGGTGCACTCGCTGCGGGAAAAAGACTACGTGTTCACGGTGGACATGTACCTGGTCTCGGCCTCTTGGGGCTACAAGCCGGCGCAATACAACCTCGGCGTGATGTACCTCAGGGGTGAAGGCATTCCGGTCGATCGTCCGCGTGCGATGGCGTGGATGGCACTCGCCTCGGAACGCGGCGACCCGCAATATGTGCAGGCGCGCGAACTGCTGTATGCGGATCTGAGCAAGGAAGAATTCGCGCGTGCGAATGAAATCTGGCGACAGATCAAGGCGACCTATGCCGACGAAGTCGCTTTTGCGCGTGCGAAGGCGCGATGGGCACAGACACGAGCGGCGATGACCGGCTCGCGCGTGGGTGGAGCCGGCCCGCTGACGATCGGTTCCGCGAATGCCGGTGGCAGGATGTCGGCGATGGTAAGTCCGTTGATACCAGAGCAACCGAGGTCGTCGGGGGGCAAAAATTCGGTTCCGTACGCCGATAACAAGGGCAAGTCGATCGTCAACGGATTTGCTACCGCTGCATTCGGCGTCCTTGGCGGCGGCGGCGAGGATGGTTCCAAGGCCTATCGGCATCTGCGCGAGACGGACAATCCGTATGATCCGAGATTCAGCTGGCACCCCTCGAGCGGCGAGGCCACCGTGGGTCCGCTCATTCCCGTGGGCGATGCCCAACCGGATGAGCAACCGCGCGATCGCTAGGCGCGATTCCTCCCAGGTCCAGTGCTTGCACGAAAGGCGAAGTCGGCAACCGCAAGGGCATATTCCACCGCCTTCACGCGGGACGCGCGTTCGTGCGTGGACATTGCCGCGCCGGTCACTGTGACTGAGGCCGAGGCTGATGCACGCACGTCGGGGGCCTTCGCCAAGCATTTCTTGTCCACCCGAAGGGCTCCTTGCGGACGACAGGCCTTTTTCGCCCTATGAAGAAAAACGGATGGCCAACTAAAAACGGCCTTGATGCGGATTACCCGAGTCGACAGGGCGCTTCAGCCGGCATTCGGTAGAAAAGAGCGATCGTGTCTTCTGTCGCGATTGTGTTTCGGGAGACATTGCGCGACCACTGGAACGATTGATCGCGAACGTCTCTCGCTGGATCGGTCGCTCGTTTCGCAAAGAAAAAGGTAGCTCCAGTTCATGCCCACTGATTCGATGCGTCCTCACACGATCCTCTGGAACGCCACAACCGGATTCGTCGATCATAGCGATCTGACACTTGCCGCGAGCATCGCCTACTACACGGCTTTGTCGCTCGCGCCTCTGCTCGTGCTCGGCTTGTGGGTCGCGGCATCGATATCGCCGAATGCGCAGGCGCAACTTGTCAATCAAATCGGGTTCCTCGCAGGCAGCGATGCTCGCAGCGCGGTACAGCTGATCATCGACAATGTTTCATCCAGGCCTTCGATCGGCAGCATTGCAGGATGGATCGGTATCGGGGTGCTCGTGTTCAGCGCTACCGCAGTGTTTTCCCAATTGCAGTCGGCACTCAACACCGTGTTGAACGTCGAGGCGCCGGTGCCAACGCAGGCGACCTATCTGCTTTGGCGGTGGGCGCGCCGGCGCCTGCTGTCGATCGGCATCCTCGGTGCAGTGACCTTTGTGTTGAACGTTTCGCTCGTGATCAGTGCTGTGCTCGGCATGGTGCTGCCGGCCAGCGGCTCGGCGTGGGATGCCGCGAACCAGGGCATTTCCATCGTGATCTTCACGATCCTGTTTTCGGCGCTGTTCAAATACCTGCCGGACGCGCGCTTGTCCTGGCGCGACACCGGCATCGGCGCGTTTTCGACGGCCGTGTTGTTTACCGCCGGCAAGTGGGCAATCGGCGCGTATCTTGCGCACAGCGGTATCGGAGGGGCCTACGGACCGGCTGGGTCCTTCGTCGTACTGCTCGTGTGGGTGTTCTATTCGGCGGCGATCTTCCTGTTCGGCGCTGAAATCATCCAGGCACTGATCGCTCAGCGGCGTGCAACCAGTCCTGGCGCGCCCACGAGTCTTTCTCGCCAGAACGCATAGTTCGACCCGCGAAGCCTTCACCGATCAGGGGATGCCAGACGTCGAATGATCGCGATACCACGTCCACACGTCCGCAGGCACCAAGGTCTCGACATCGATGCCCAAGGCCGCGTGCGCATCGAGCGCATCGCAAAGAACGCCCTGCAGATGCCTTGACTGACGGTCGCCGGCAAGGTTGTGCTGTGCATATTCGATTGCCTCGCGCATGGCCGCGGCCCAACCATGCATGCGCTCGGTGACGCTTGCAATTCGGGCGCGCAGCCAGCCGCTCATGGGATCGTGCAGCACCAGCGCATCGCTTTCGGCGAGCGTGTGCAGTGTCTGGCGAATCGCCGGGAACGCGCCGCGATACCACTCGGTGCGACCTCCAGCGGAGTCTGGAATCAGCAGCGGAGCAGGCGCGTGATAGTCGGAAAAATCCACGATCAGGCGGCGTTCAATCCTGCGAGCGTCGCGCACCTTGTCGGTCTCGACGAGCACGGCGCGGTCGAGATCGAAGAACTCGAAATACCGACGATGCAGCGTGTGCACGCGAATCAGCGGATCGCGCGAGAAGCCGATCTTCGCGATGTCCTCATGCCGGCACGGCAGCAAATACGCAAACGCGCGTCCTTTGCTCAGCGAGCGGGGGTAGGGTGGGTCTTCGGTCATGGATGGTTCGGCACGTGGATCCGTCTCCCGCTTCAGCGACACGCTTGGCGACACGGCTCGCGAGATGCACGGCGAAGGATGCCACGCAGCAGATTGCCGGCGGTATCGATCAAGCCGTGGAATTCAGCGGGTGGTGCACTTGCCAACGCGCGCATCGCCATCGTCATCGGTCTAGTGGCAATCGCCATCGGCGTGCTGAAGGCATTCCGTCACAACCCGTCCGCGCCAGCGTCCGCGTTCGGCACGCAGTGCTCGCCACGATGGACCGCGTGACAACCCGGCGCCGCGGTGGCGGCGCGCGATCGGGGTGCGATGCGCGTCTGGATCTTGCCAGCTTCTGGTGCGTGGGGTGGTATCGCCCATGTGCTGGAACCGTCTCTATCGCGCAGGCGCCATCGGATACCAGCGCCCGTCGGCGCCTTGCGCGTAGTACTGGCCTGATTCGTCCCGATGAAAGCGCTGTCCGGTGTTCGGGTCGACCGCGTCGTTGGCGCCTGTGTAGGCGAGTGCGCGCGTGCCGCCAGTCGCAGCATCGACCCAACTCGAATTGCCCTGCATCACGCGACCGGCTTCCTGCTGGTTGGCGACGTACCCATCGGCATACGCCTGCTGTGCTTCGCCGCGTTGCTGCTGTGCCTGCTGGTAATCCTGCCGTGCAGATTGCTCGCGTTGCTGATTCGCCTGTTCGCTCTGCCGGAATCGCGCCATCCCCTGCGCACTGAATCCGCCGGTTGCAGCGTACTGGTATGCGAACTGCTCGAACGAAAGGCCGCCGCCGGCT
>JBDSNK010000121.1:0-5809 GCA_039915385.1 Dokdonella sp. | reverse complement strand
CGACGATGACGCGATAGTCGTGCCGCTGCAGGTCGAATTGATAGATCGCACCAGTGCCGCTGTCGCTGGCAACGAGCGTGTTCGAGTCGATGATCAGCAGGTCACCGAGGTTTGCGCGCACGTCGCGCTCAGGCAACGGCCATGCGCCTATGCGGTGCGCATCCGCGAGCGACCAGGCAACGATGCCGGTGCCATGATTCTGCTTGAAGCCGGTGCCGAAGGACGTCCATGCGGCCCACACCGATTTTCCGTCCGCGCTTACATGCAGTCCGAGTACCGAACCTGGCGCATCCGCAAAACGGTGCGCGCGACCAGTCCAACGTTCCACGGTGTCCACGCGATGCAATCGTATGCTGCTGAGCAGGAATCGGTTACGCGCTGCATCCCATGCAAGTCCCTCCGGCAGGAAATCGCTGGCAGCATTCGTGCGGATGGACGTGGGTTCTTCTGCGGCGCGTGCAAGCTGCCACAGCGGCAAAAATGCAAGTACGACACACAGCAAAGCTCGTCCCATGACTTCGACCTTCTCAAGCTGCGGATTGGACAACGCACTATCGTAGCGTGCCCGCGAAAGAATTCGTTGCATGGAAAGGCGATACTCATCAAGGTGCGCTGACCCACGAAATTTCGGAATGTGGGCCATGCCAACCCGACCGGTCGCTTGTGCATCCGAAAGTATCGGCCCATCAACGAACGTGTTGCGAAGCGGGACTTGCTTGATCTTTCTGCCGCCATTTTCTGCTTCAACCAATTCAACAACGGAGATGGCAGCGTTGTGATCGCCGACCAGAACCGCTTCTCGACAGTCTCGGTCACGGTCGTGCTTGCCCTGGAAGCGCTGATGGGTGACGGCGAATCGCGCAATCGCGGTGAATCGATTGTGTTCTCGATCGCATAGCCTTGGTGCATCCGCATCAATGCCGTGCGATTCCTTGGGGAGATTTGACGATGAAACGTTTCACCTTGTTTTTTGCCACGCTCGTTCTCGCCACCAACATCGCAAGCGCGCGTGATCAGGCGCAGGACGAACGCGAACTTCTGCGCGCCGAAGCCGCGCTTTGCCAGGCATTCGAGGTGGGCGACGCGGATTCCGTGGGCACGAACCTGGACGCACGTTTTACGCTGACCGATTCGCGAGGCAACGTCACCGATCGCGCGCAGAATGTTGCGGAAGTTGCGAGGCGCGATCCGTACTACGATGTGTTCCGCAACCACGGGGAGAAGGTCCGACTCTACGGTGACGCCGCGCTGGTGACCGGGGTCACCACGATCAAGGGCCATTCCGGCTCGACTGCAATCGACGCAGAGTTCGCATACACCGATACCTGGGTTCGCCGCGATGGCTCCTGGATCATCGCTGCCAGCCATGCCAGTCGGCTGCCGCAGAAGTGATTTTTTCGAGGACGAGTCGATCGGAGCGAGGTTGGACCAAGCCATCGACATCGCGCATGAGGCTGCCAGCCTTGTTGACGGAGCTTCGCTAGGACACCTGACCGGAATGCAGCCAGATGGTCGTCGCCATCCCTGCTGTACCATACTCGCGCCATGCCGAGTCCCGCCAACCTGTTTGGATTGATCGTCTTCAGCGTGACGGGCTTCGCGATGTTCAGCTATGCGCGCAAGCAGGCGAAATGGCGCACTGCTGCGATCGGCGTTGCCTTGATGGTGTATCCCTATTTCGTTGACCAGACTTGGGTGCTGTACACGGTCGGGCTTGCGCTTTGCGCGGCCCTTTTCATTTTTCGCGAATAGGCTTGCTTCATTCCGTCGACGATCCTTCGTGCTTCGTGCTTCGTGCTTCGTGCTTCGTGCTTCGTACCTCGTGCGTCGTAGCCTGAAGTTGTGCATGATCGGCGCTCCATAACGCGGAGGTGCTCATGTCGATGGAACTGAAGATGCTGGCCTGGTCGATCGTGCTCGGAATCGTGCATGTGTTGATAGGCGCGACGCTGGCGACGCAACAGAGGGGTCTTGCATGGAACGCAAGCGCGCGCGATGGCGTGCCCAAGCCGCTGACTGGGGTTGCCGCGCGGGTTGATCGTGCGACGCGCAATTTCCTCGAGACCTTTGTGTTCTTCGCGGCGGCGATCCTCGCCGTGGTCATCGCGCAGAAGACCAATTCGTGGACCGCCCTCGGCGCCCAGGTCTATTTCTGGTCGCGCGTTGCTTACCTGCCTGTGTACGCCGCAGGCATTCCGTTTTTGCGCACCGCGGTCTGGGCGGCAAGTGTGTACGGGATGGTGCAGATCATTGCTGCGTTGTTCTGAAGCGCGCAGCAGGTTGAAAGTTGTAGGAGCGGCTTCAGCCGCGATGCTTGTTGCATCGAGGGGGTCCGTCTCGCGGAAAAGCATCGCGGCTGAAGCCGCTCCTACAGGCCTCTGGCTGTTCGAATCAAGCGGCTCCAACCATGCTCAATGCCAGCGCTTCGGCGACTTTGATGCCATCGACTGCCGCTGACAGGATCCCGCCAGCGTAGCCCGCGCCTTCGCCGGCCGGATACAAGCCGGAGGTATTGATGCTTTGGCAATCCTCACCGCGCTTGATCCGGATCGGCGACGACGTGCGGGTTTCGACGCCCGTCAGCAGCGCATCCGCCATCGCGAAGCCGCGGATCTGACGATCGAACGCGGGCAATGCTTCGCGGATGGCCTCGATCGCGTAGTCGGGAAGCGCCGTATCCAGTTCGCCCAGATGCACGCCCGGCGTATACGAAGGCACTACCGCTCCAAATTCCCGTGACGGCCGCCGTGCGAGGAAGTCGTCGACGCGCTGCGCTGGCGCATCGTAGGTGCCGCCGCCGAGCTCGAATGCACGTTCCTCGAAATGTCGCTGCAAGGCGACACCGGCCAGCACGCCGCTGCCATAGGGAGCGAAGTCTTCCGGCGTGATGCCGACGACGATGCCCGCATTTGCGTTGCGCTCGTTGCGCGAATACTGGCTCATGCCATTGGTGACGACGCGTCCCGGCTCGGAAGCGGCGGCAACCACGGTACCGCCAGGGCACATGCAGAAGCTGTACACCGAGCGACGGTTGCGGCAGTGGTGCACGAGTTTGTAGTCGGCTGCGCCAAGCAAGGCGTGGCCTGCTTGCGGCCCAAATCGCGCCTTGTCGATCAACGATTGCGGATGCTCGATGCGAAAGCCAACCGAGAACGGCTTGGCCTCGACATAGACGCCGCGTGCGTGAAGCATCTCGAACGTATCGCGTGCGCTGTGTCCGATCGCGAGCACGACATGATCGGCGCGCAGGTGTTCGCCGTCGGCGAGCGTCACGCCGCGGATGTTCCCGTTCGCGATGAGCACGTCATCGACGCGACTGCCGAAGCGGATGGTGCCGCCGAGCGACTCGATCGACGCACGCATGCTCTCGACCATCGTGACCAGCCGGAATGTGCCGATATGCGGCTTGGCGACGTAGAGGATTTCCTCCGGAGCACCGGCCTTGACGAATTCGCTGAGTACCTTGCGGCCATGGTGCTGCGAGTCGCGGATCTGGCTGTAGAGCTTGCCGTCAGAGAACGTGCCGGCGCCGCCTTCACCAAACTGCACGTTCGATTCGGGGTTGAGCACGTGCTTGCGCCAAAGGCCGAACGTATCGACGGTGCGCTCGCGCACCGCCTTGCCGCGCTCGAGGATGATCGGTCGAAAACCCATTTGCGCGAGCACGAGCCCCGCAAACAAGCCACAGGGACCGGTGCCGATCACCACCGGCCGCAAAAATTCACGGTCGGGTGCGCGTGCAACGAAGCGATACGTCGTGTCCGGCGTGCGTGCGAGTTTCGTGTCGCCCTGCAGCCGGCGCAGGACCGCCTCGTCGTCGTCTGTCTCGACATCCACGCTGTAGATCAGCACGATCGCGCCGCGTTTGCGTGCATCGTAGCTGCGCTTTGCAATCGTGAATCGGATCAGCGAATGCGCATCGATGGCGAGCCTGGCAAGAACGGCGCGCTCGAGCGCGCTGTCGTTATGGTCGAGCGGCAGCTTGATGTCGGTCAGTCGCAGCATGCACGATGCTCCGGTCGCTCGATGTTGAAAAACAGAGAAGTCATTCGGCCAGGCCCTTGGCTTCGGCGGTTGCGAGCATTTCCGGCTGGCTCAGGCGCGATGGACGGCTGATCAGCGGATGCGCAAACACGGCCGCGAGAATGATGCCGACGCCGACGTAGAACAGCGGCGTCAGTTCGCGTTGCTCGCCGAGCAGCAGCGCGGCCAGCACGATCGCATAGACCGGTTCCAGATTTACCGCGAGTTGTGCCGTGAACGCACTCATGTGGCGCAAGGCGATCAGCGACAGCGTGAACGGAAGCAGGGTGCAGGCGAGCGCGAGCGCAAGCAGCATCCATGTGTCATGCGCACTGGGCAGCACGAACGGCGTGCTGGCGAATGCGGGAAACAGGACGGACAGCACAGGTGCGAGCACGGTCAGCACCAGCGTGCCGGCACCGAGTTCGATGCCGGTCACGGCGAGCGGGTCGCCATGATCGACCAGCCGCTTGTTGAGCGAACTGAACGCCGCGGCGAACAGAGCAGACAGCGCGCCAATGGCGATACCCAGCCGCATCGACGCCGGCACGCCGCCCACCACGAGCGCAACGCCCGGCAGCACGCCGATGCCGAGGATGAGTTCGCGCCAGCTGAAACGCCGGCCGGCCAGTTTAGGTTCGATCAGCGCCGTCAGCGGTGTCGCCAACGCCATGCAGGTCGCGCCCACCGATGCATTCGCAAGTTTGATGGCACCGTAAAACGTCAGCCAGTGCAGCGCCACCAGCACGCCGATACCGGCGTAGGCGAGCATCAGTCGCGGCGAAATCGCGCGCAGACCTCGCCACGTGCGCGGCAGCAACGCCAGCGCTGCGATGACGATCAGCATGCGCCACCAGACCAGCGGCAACGCCGTCAGCGAGATCAGCTTGCCGAGGATGGCGGTGAAGCCCCACAGCAGCACGCAGGAATGAATCTGCAACTGCGCCTTGGTCGAGGACGAGAGTGCGGTCACGGGGCGGAATCGGGCATGGAAAGGACAGGCGCTGGAGTTAACCTGCGATTATGGCGCAAGGCTGGGCTGGGTCGTTCGTGGCGACGCGCTTCTCGTGCCGCGTTCAACCGCTCGCGGTCGGCACCTTGGCCTGGGATGGGTCCGTTGCCGTAGGCGCAAATTCGCGCCAGGCGCCGTCGAGAAGGACTTCGAGGGGCCGGTAGCGTGCCTTGTAATGCATCTTCGGGTGGCCTTCGATCCAGAAGCCGAGGTAGAGGTAGGCAAGCGCTTGCTCACTGGCAATGCGCAACTGACTGAGTATTGCGAATGTGCCGAGGCCGCGAGCACCTTCGTCGGGATCGAAGAACGTATAGACGGCAGACAAGCCGGTCGCGCAGAAGTCGGTCACGGCGAGCGCGACCAGTCGACCGGCCGCGCGAAATTCAATGAAACGGGTCGGGCTCCACGCGGTGTAGAGGAAGCGCGCGAAATCCTCGGGGCGCGCATCGTCCATGCCGCCGTCCGGATGGCGCGCGCAGAGGTAGCGCCGATAGAGCGCAAAATATTCGTCGCTGTAGGTGGCCGACACCATGCGCAGCGTGAGATCGGCATTGCGCGCGATGCAGCGGCGTTGAGCGCGGTCGGCAAGAAAACGTGCAGCCGGGACGCGGCAGGCAACGCAGGCGCGGCAACCGCTGCATTGCGGATGATAGACATGGCCGCCGGCGCGCCGATAGCCGCGCTGCACCGCCACGTCGTAGATATGCGGCAGCTGCGGCGCGCTCGGATCGATGACGATGTTCTGCGCCGTACGCTCCGCGAAGTAGCCGCAGG
>JBDSNK010000047.1:0-20316 GCA_039915385.1 Dokdonella sp. | reverse complement strand
GAGCGGCGCGAAGCACTTTAGAATGTCGGCCGCAAAAGCTGCAGTCCGCGCCCCAAGCTGAGCCGCGAGGAAGGCGCCATCCGCTCCCCTATCCCGAGTGATTCATGACCGACGTTCTCAACCCGATCCTGCTAGGCCTTGTCGAAGGCATTACCGAATACCTGCCCGTGTCCAGCACCGGCCATCTGCTGATCGCCGAGCACTGGCTCGGTCATCGCTCGGACGTCTTCAACGTGGTGATCCAGGCCGGCGCAATCCTCGCCGTCGTGCTGATCTATCGGCAACGGTTATGGCAACTCGCGACCGGCCTTGGCGACCCTGCGAACCGCGACTACTCGTTGAAGCTCGCGACCGCGTTCCTGATCACGGCGGCGCTGGGTTTCGCAGCGACGAAGCTCGGCTTCAAGTTGCCCGAATCGATCACGCCGGTGGCCTGGGCACTCATCATCGGGGGCGTCTGGATGCTCGTCGCGGAATGGATGGCGGCGGAACAGCCCGATCGCACGTCGATCACCTGGCGCGTCGCTATCCTGGTCGGCCTGGCGCAGGTCGTTGCAGGAATCTTCCCAGGGACGTCGCGCTCCGCTGCGACCATATTCATCGCCATGCTCGCCGGCACCAGCAATCGCGCCGCCGCAACCGAGTTCGCTTTCCTGGTCGGCATTCCGACCATGTTCGCCGCCAGCGCTTACGAACTCCTGAAAGCATACAAAGGGGGTGGCATGCAGGAAGACTGGAGCGCGCTTGCGATCGCGTTCGTGGTGTCGCTGGTCACGGCGTTCGTTGCGGTGAAATGGCTGCTTGGCTACATCCGCACGCACCGCTTCACGCCGTTCGCGATCTATCGCATCGTACTCGGCGTGGCGTTGCTTGCATTGATTCCCGAGGGCGTCTGACGGGTTACGCGTCACACCCCCGCCTCGCGATTGAAATCGCCGATCGCGCCAATCAGGTCGGTGATGGCGGCGCACTCGACCTCGGTCAAATACGGATTCCACGCATCCAGCAGCATGACGACGCGCGTGTCCGCACTGCGATTCCAGGCCTCGTGCTCGAAGGTGTCGTCGAAGCTGAAGCAGACGCCCTCTTCCCAGCCGCGCATTTCACCATTGACGACCAGCGCGCAATCGGACGGCACCACCAACGGCAGGTGCGTGACGATGCGCGTATTGGTCACGCCGTGGTGCGGCAGGATATGCGAACCCGGCGTCAGTACGGAGTAGCAGACCTCCGGTGCATGCTCGCGGATACGCGATAGCGGCACCGCCTCCAGTGCAGCCGACGTGCGCGGACAGCGAAGCGCGTTTGCCTCATTTCGTTGACCGTGGCGGTAGAAGAAGAACGCGTTCCAGGTCGGCTTGCCCCGCTCACCACGCAGATGATCCTGCAGGACCTTGTCGTCGTCGAAGTGGCCGAGGAAGGGCACGAAGCCACTGTCTTCGGCGAGCACGCCGAGCATTTCCTCGCGGATCGCCGCTGTCTGCGCTTCGAGCTGCGCGTACCAGGGAAACAGTGCGCGATCAAAGTACGGCTGCGTCGGCAGGTCGGGGAAGTAGAGGAATTTCGGTCGCTGCTTCGGATCGGGATAGTCCGGCGGCAGATCGCCGAGATAGATCGCCAGACTCTTTTCGACGCGCGTGAGCGCTGCCGCACCATGGCGTTCGCGCAGCGGCTGCAGCAGGCGCAGGAACAAATCGCGACGGCCAGCAGCGACGACGCGCATCGCGTGCTTGACCAACGGCTGCAACTCCGGCGCCGTCGTTGCATCGCTGAGCCATTGGCCAACGTCCTGCGCCGCCATCATCGCGCCGAAATAGACCGGTACGGCCTCGGCATGGCGTCCCATCGCCTGCAGGATCTCGCCCAGGCGCAGACGCGCCGCAAAGATTTCGGGTGCGAGTTCGGCGCTGCGCTTCATCGCCGCATACGCCAGCTCGAGGTTGCCACGCTCTCGTTGCAGGGTGCCGAGGTTGGTCAGGGTCACCGGGTCGTCGGGATACGCATTGCGTGCGCGTTCGAGCAACTCCAGTGCCTGATCGAATTGCTGCTTGCCGTGGGCGCGAATGGCGAGGAAGTTGAGCGCGTCGCGCTCATCCGGCACGTCGCGCAGCAGGTCGGTGAACGCGCGCTCCGCTTCGAGCATGCGCCCCTGCTCGACCAGCGTGTGCGCCGCCACGCGGCGCGCGGCGATATCGGATTGCGGTTCGGTGGAAGAGGTCATCGGCGCAGGATCAAGAGAGTGAGGCCGGACATGCTAGCAAATCGCATCCGGCACGCCGTTGCCAAATTGCGGCACTGGCGCCACGTCGATCACGGCAGCGTCGTCGCGCCGCAGCCGTGAACACACGGACCGCAGCGCGCCGCCGTTACGCTGTCAGCTGCGCGAACACTCCGGCCAGCGCGTCGCGGTAGCCCTGCCAATGCCCAGCCGGAAAGCGCACGGGCAAACCGCCAAGGCTCTGCATCATCGCTGCGAATTGCGCACCTGGCTGCAAGGTCTTGATATCGAGGTAACGAGCGAGTTCGCCACCATGGCGCTCGACATCGTCGAGCAACGGGTCGGCCGCGACGACGCATCGGCGCGGCTCGCCGAGCTCTTGGCCAAACGCCAGATGCCGGCGAGCACGCACGAGCCATTCTGCGGCGACAGCAGGGTCGCTGCAGGGGAAACCTGGCGCCCAACCAAACGCGAGCCAGTTGAGCAACGCATCGCGCGGATCGCGCTCGACGATGATCAAACGCGTGCCCGGCATCGCACGACGGATCAGCGCGAGCAGATGCGCGTCCCAGCGCGGCAGCCAGTCGACAATCGTACGATCAGACGGCAAGTTCGCTTCGCCCAACGGCGCCATATAGCGATCGCGCAGTGCGCGCCGATCGCCGTCGCCAAGTTCGCCGCAATAGTGCTGGAAGCGCGGCTGGTTGAAATCGTCTTCGCGCATCACCGCGCCAATGCGATCGCGCAGCACGATCAATTGCGGCTGGTCAGCGAGCAGCGCCGCAACGCGCTCGACTCCGCTGCCGGGCGTCCCGAGCAGCAGGATCGGCGCCTCTGGCCATGTATCGCCGACGGCTTCCGCAAGCACGGCCTGCAACTCCGGGTGCGGTTCGTCCAGCGCCGGCATTGCTGCTGGCACGCCACGCTGCGCTTCGCTGTAACAACGGACCGCTTCCGCCGCTTCTCCCGTGGCATCGTGTACACGGCCAAGATAGTTCCAGCGCAGGCGTGCCTGGCCTTCACTCAGCGACGAATAGCCGCCCATGGTAGCCAGCGCAGTGCGTGCGCCCGCGAAATCACCCGTGCGCAGCAACGCGCGGATGTGAATCAGCAGCATTTCCGCGTCGGCATGCGCGCTCAGCACGATGCCTGCATGCGCCTGCGCGAGATCGGCTTCGCCGAGATATTCGCAGACGAACGCGAGTCGCCCGCGCGCAAAATGGTGGGTTGGATTGCGCGTCACCAAGTCATTCCAGGCGACCGCTGCTTCGGGCAGGCGCCCGACCAGGGTCAACAAGTCGGCACGCGCGGATTTCAAGTCGTCATCGTCGGACAGGCGCGTGATTGCTTCGTCGTACGTCTCGATCGCGTCGTCGACGCGGCCGGCCTGCGCCAGCGACCACGCGAGTGCGCGCACCGTCACCGTGTTCGCCGGTTCAGCTGCGAGCGCGGCGAGATAGCACACGACCGCATCGTCGTGCCGGTTGTCCGCACGCGCGGCGTCGCCGAGAGCAATCTGCGCGATGGTCGCAAACGCAGGTACACCGGCGAGCTCGCGATACTGGGCTTCGGCTTCGGCGATCCGCCGCGCCTTGATCAACAGCGAACCCAGCGCATGCCGCGCCTGATGCAGGTTCGGACTAAGCCGCAGCGCGTTCTGGAATGCCTGCTCGGCAAATGCCGGCGTGTCGCGCCGGGCGAACGCCTGACCCAATTGCAACTGGATCATCGCGTCCTGCGGTGCCAGATCGGCGGCGCGACCGATATGGCGCAGCGCGCCGTCGACGTCGCCACGCTCCAGCAACAGCGCACCGAGACCGGCGAGTGCATGCGGTTCTTCGTTCGCGCGCAATGCGATACGGAAATGCTCCTCAGCCAACACGTGCTCACCGCGCAACAGCGCGATCTGGCCCGCGCCGGCATGCGCACCGGCTAGATTCGGGTCGAGCTTGAGTGCTCGTGCGAAACCGCTGGCGGCGACGTCCTGGTCGCCGTGGCGGAACGCGAGCGAGGCGACGCTGAGCGCGAGGTTCGCATCGTCGGGCGCTAGTTCCAGCGCGCGCGCGAGCAGATGCGACCCTTCGGTAGCATCACCGCGCTGATGCTGCAGCATGCCGAGCAGGTGCAGCGCATCGACATCGTCGGGACGTGCGGCAAGCTGCGCACGATAGCCTTGTTCGGCCTCGTCGAGACGGCCCTGTCGGTGCAGATCGATGGTTTCTTTGAGCATGCTGATTCTGATTTGGTGCGAAGGGATGGCGGGCAAATTCCAGCGCGAGGCGAGACGCGACGGCTGCAACACGTCGGTTGCGGTTGGGCCAGCCCCAAATTATGCCGCATCCGGCCATGCTAGGCTTGTGCCGATGCACCGCTGTGCACACCTGCCCTGCCCTCTCCCTCGCATCGCTCCGCATACCCGACGTGGCTGAAAACCAAGATCTTGTTACCCTGATTCGCGCCGGCACGCCCTTGCTGGTCATCGAATCCAGCGAGGAAACCCGCGTCGTCGAAGGCTTTCGCCATGCGATCGCGCAGGCATTGCGGCCGCTCTATCGCTGGAGCATCACCGATGGCCTCAAGCGCCTGGATCTGGATCGCGACGAGGAAACCGAGGACGCGCCAGACGCCAGCCTGATGCTGCAGGCGATCAAGCAGCACCGCCAGGCGGGCGTGTACCTGCTGCTCGACTTCCAGCCCTACCTGCGCTACCCGATGACGCTGCGCCTGCTGCGCGAAATCGTGCAGCGCACGGATACCGCCGAGCATACGGTCGTTCTGGTCGGTGGCGCATTCGAGCTGCCGCCAGAATTGGCTGCGGTGGCGACGCGTTTTGCGTTCGAGTTGCCGGGCCATGAGGACCTGGCTGCGCTGCTGCGCGAAGAGGCGTTCCGCTATTCGCGCGACAACGACGGCCGCCGCGTCGTCGTCGATGCCGATGCAGCGCGCGCGGTCGTGCGCAACCTCAAGGGACTCTCCCTCGACGACGCGCGCCGCATCGTGCGCAAGCTGATCTACGACGACGGCGCCCTCACCGCAGCCGACCTGCCGAATCTGGCCAAGGCGAAATACGCGTTGCTGGACCGCGGCGGCCTGCTGCATTTCGAGTACGAGACCGCGCAGTTCGCGAATGTCGCGGGCCTTGCGCGCATGAAACTGTGGATCGCGCAGCGCAAACCGGCGTTTCTCGGCGAAAAGCTCGCCGCCAAACTCGATCCTCCGAAAGGCGTGCTCCTGCTCGGCGTGCAGGGCTGCGGCAAGAGCCTGGCTGCGAAGGCGATCGCCGGAGGATTCGGCGTGCCCCTGCTGCGCCTGGACATTGGCACGCTCTACAACAAGTATCAGGGCGAGACCGAACGCAATCTGCGCGATGCGCTCAACAACGCCGAACTGCTTGCGCCGTGCGTGTTGTGGATCGACGAAATCGAGAAGGCGCTCGCCACCGCCACTGCCGACGATGGCGTTTCACGACGCGTGCTCGGCTACCTCCTCACCTGGATGGCCGAACGCAAGGCGCCCGTTTTCATGGTCGCCACCGCGAACGACGTGCAATCCTTGCCAGCCGAGCTGCTGCGCAAGGGCCGTTTCGATGAAGTGTTCTTCGTCGACCTGCCGGTCGAGGCCATCCGCGGCGAAATCTTCCGCCTGCATCTGGTCCAGCGCGGACTCGATCTTGCCGACTACGATGTCGACGCACTGGCGAACGCAACGACCGGCTTTTCCGGCGCCGAAATCGAGCAGTTGATCGTCGCTTCGCTGTACGCGGCGCTCGCTGATCGTGGCAAGCCGACGCAGGCGCATCTGCTTGCGGAAATCCGCAACACGCGACCGTTGTCGGTACTGATGGCCGAACGTGTGGCCGAGCTGCGGGCCTGGGCACGCGAGCGCACTGTGCCGGCCGACTGATGCGGCCGACTTGATGAGGATGGCCTAGGCCGTCGCAGCGACGCCCTGCGCGACGTGGCCCATCGCGTGGCCGGCCAGATGGACCAGCATGCGTTCGGCGATGTAGTCGTCGGTGAAGCTGCGCATCGAAAGATCACTGATAAAGCCGCAGTGTCCGCCGTGCGCGGCGATATCGAGCTCCACCTGTGGCGGCAGCTGCAACGCGTGGAAGTCCTGCACCGGGATCACCGGATCATCCGCCGCGGTCAGGATCGTCGCAGGCACACGCAGGTTGCGCAGGCGATCGCCGGCGATCGAATAGCCGTCCAGATACGCTTCAAGCGAATCGAAGCCTGTATGACGCAGCACCAGCGCATGGGTGAGTTCACGCAAGTTGCCGCCGAGCTCGGCGGCCGAGAACCAGTCGCGATCCGGAAACAGATCGCGCTTGCGCCGAAGCGAGCCACGCCACTTGTGCAGGAAATAGCGTTCGTAAAACCACGGCCCGTGTTCGAGCCCGAACAGGCCAGCCGCCGGACTGATCACCGGGCATACCGCAAGCGCGTAGCTCAGCGCGATACCCTGCGCAGGCGCATGCAGTGCGACGCGCAACGCGAAATTGCCACCGAGGGAAAAACCCGCGATCGCCAGCTTGCGTGGTATGAACTGGCGTTGGATCGCCGCTACCGCCCCGACGACCTCTTCGATACGGCACGAATGGAACAGTTCCGGGTTGAGGTCATGCGTGCCGCCATGGTCGCGGAAATTCAGGCGCACCACATCGAAGCCTTCATTGAGCAGGCGCGTGCCGGTGTTGCGCAGGTAGGTCGAGTGCGAACTCCCCTCCCAGCCGTGCAACAAGACGACCAGCCCGAGTGCCGCATCGAAACGGCGCTGCGCGGAGTGGAACGCCTGCAGTCGCACACCATCGCCACAATCGAGAATGTACTGGACTGCATCGCGCTCGATCGCAACGCTGCGGTCGCGAGCAAACCATCGGCGCAATCCGCTCGACGCGAGCACCGACTGCACGTGTGGATTGCGTAGTCCGCGTGACGGATGGAAATCGGCGGCGCGGATCGTCGCGGCAACCTGTCCGTGCGTGCGCGACGTCGGTCGACCTGCGTCGACGGCGTCGTTCTCAGGCGTCGCCATAGCCCAGGGCCTGCACGATGCGCGCGCGACTTTCCTCGGCCATGCGCCGGCGCGCATCCGGTGTCGCAGGTACGGGTTCGAGGTAGTGCACCTCAGCGTCCATCGACGGGCCGCCGAGCACGCGCAGGAAATTGGCGAAAAAGCTTTCCTTGCGCCCGAACGGTACCGAGAGGTCCTGCACGCCATTGCGGCCGTAGCGCAGCGCGACGGGATGTACTGGCACGTTCGCGTCGAGCGCAGTCTGGAAGATGCGCGCATGGAAAACACCGATCTTGTCGCCGTGCCCACTGCCGCCTTCCGGGAACACGCCGACCGGATTTCCGGCACGCAAGGTATCCACGACGCGTGCCATCACCAGCGCAAGCGAATCGGTGCTGCCGCGTCGATGGAAGATCGTGCCGGATCGTACCGACAACCAGCCCACGAAGGGCCAGCCTTCTATCTCGCTCTTGGCGACAAAGCTGACCGGCCGCGCGCCATGCATCAGCACAATGTCGAGCCATGAAATATGGTTGGCGACATACAGCACGGCGCCTGGCGCCGTCTCGCCGAAACAGCGGAGGCGAAATCCAAAGACACGCACCAGCCGGCCCGACCACCAGCGGATCATGAATTTATCCAGCGAGGTGTCGCCGATGCGGATACTCGCCGCGACCGGATTCAGCGCCAGCAAAGCGATCGGCGGCGTAATCGAGGCAAGCAGCAGCAACAACGGTACGCGGATCGCATAGCGCAGGGGGCGCATGCGGTCGGGGGTGGGCGGCTCGATGTCAGTCTGGACGGCACGGTTCATCTGGATCGCCATGGTAACGGAGTTTTGATGCGACGCCGCATGCGGATTCTCTGGAAATTCGAGCGCTCATCTAGGATGAAATAGCGGTTCAGGCGGAGTCTATTTGTGCGGTGCGACCACTATTCGTACTCAGCCAGATCATTCAAATGCTGCTCCCACCACCGCGCCTCGCCCACATAGCCGAAGGCGCGTGGGAAGGCGGGATCCTGCCAACGCGCGGCGACCCAACCGGCCCAATGCACCTGGCGCATGATGCGCAGCGGTTCGATCAAGGCCATTTCCCGATGATCGAAATCGCGGAACTCGGCATAGCCTTCGAGCAGCGCATCGAGCGCACGCGGACTCGGTGCGAGCATCCACAGGTCCTGCACGGCTGGGCCCGTGCGCGCGTCGTCGAGGTCGACGAAATGCGGACCGGTTTCCGTCCACAGCACATTGCCGCCATGGCAGTCGCCATGCAGACGGATGCGCGCGATCGGTTCGCGTTCGGCGAACTGCGCATCGATCGCCACTGCGATCGCGTCGGTACGCGCGCGATAGATGGCGTGCAGACGTTCCGGCAGCAGGCCCGAGGCGAGCACAGCACGTGCGGCATCGCGGATATAGATATTGGTGTCGATCGATCCGCGCTCGCGAAATCGCGCGCGCGCACCGATGCCGTGCATGCGCGCAAGCAGGCGCCCCATCCACGCGAGGTGATCGGCGGATTCGAGTTCGGGCGCGCGTCCACCACGGCGCGGATACAACGCGTAGCGATAGCCGCGGTGCTCCAGCAAGGTGCGCCCGTCGATGATGAGCGGCGCGACCATCGGCAGTTCGGCTGCGGCGAGCTCCAGTGCGAACGCGTGCTCCTCGGCGATCGCTGCGTCGCTCCAGCGGCCGGGCCGGTAGAACTTCGCGACCAGCGGCTGGCTATCTTCGATGCCGACTTGGTACACGCGATTCTCGTAACTCGCGAGCGCGAGCAGGCGGCCGTCGCTGACGTAGCCGGCTGCATCGATCGCATCGAGCACGACATCCGGCGACAGGTTCGCATACGGCGCTGCGATCACGCTCGTGCGATCAGATCGCATGCGGCGACGGTCGCGGCACCACGGCGAGGGTCAGTCGCGAAATGCATATCAGCCGTGCGCGCTCATCCTCGATGCGGATTTCCCAGACCTGGGTGGTGCGGCCGAGATGCAATACGCGTGCAGTGCCGGTGACCAGCCCGCCGGTGGCGGCGCGCACGTGGTTCGCGTTGATGTCCAGCCCGACAGCCATCTCGCTAGCGTCGAGGCACAGGTTGCCGGCGAGGCTGCCGAGGGATTCAGCCAGCGCGACCGACGCACCGCCGTGCAGCAGGCCGAACGGCTGCTTCGTGCGCGCATCGACCGGCATCGTGCCGCGCACGTAGTCGTCGCCGACTTCGGTGACGAGCATGCCCAGATGCTCGACCAGCGAGTTGCGGTTCCACGCGTTGATACGTTCGAGATCGGTGGTTTGCTTCCAGATGCTCATGCAACGCTCCGCTGGATGGGGCTATCGACTATAGCAAGCGCGCTGGCGCGAGCCGATGATTGTTGCTTCACGATCAACACCATCCCCACCTGAATCCTTCCCTTGAAGGGGAGGACTTCAAAACATCGCGCTCCAGACTTCCTCTTTAAGGGCTGGGTCGGAAATTCGCGCTGAATGCCGCGCGCCGGCGAACGGCGGCCCATGGATGTGTAGACCGGGCCATCAAGCGCAGGATGCCCGACGGTCCGGCGGGGATGGTGTTCACGCACATCGCATGTGCAAATCAGCGACAATCGCCGCCCAACGCGCCCGGCGTGAACTCCGCGGGGACCTGCGTGGTCGATGGATGCGCCGCCCAACCCGAGTGCGAGGCCCTATGCGTCGAACTGCGTTTTTGATCCTCGTCCTGCTACTGGCGAGCCCTTGCGCATTCGCAATGCGTTGCGGCAACCGCCTCGCCACCGAAGGCGACCAGGATTTCCAGGTACGCGACCGCTGCGGCGATCCGTTCTGGACCGACCGCTACACCAACGTGGAGGTCATCGGCGCACACGGCCCGATCGAGGCGCAACGTGAAGTGCAGTTCGACATCTGGTACTACAACTTCGGTCCACGCCAATTGATGCGGCGGCTGCTATTCCGCGACGGCCGCCTGCTGCGTGAAGACACGCTCGGCTATGGCGTCGATGCGATCGGCGAAGATTGCAATCGCATCCTCGGCGATCTCAGCGCCGGTGAACTCATCGCGCGCTGCGGCGAACCTGTGTCACGACGGAGTCAAACAGACACGCTCGTGCGACGGCCTGCGCGCGGCATTGAGCTGTGGCACGACCAGCGTCGTGAGGATTGGATCTACGACATCGGCGACAGCGAGTTCGTGCGCATCGTACGTCTCGTCGACGGGCGCGTGACCGGCATCGATCGCGTGCGGCGCTGAGGCAGCTTGCAACGGCTGTATGCCTCAGTTTCGCGAAACGCCCGATTGCCCAGCGCTACTTCAGCATCGGCAAGCGCGGCACACCATGCTCGCTGCGTTCCTCGAACGCGATCGGCCGCGTATCGAGCGGGCCACGCAACTGGCGTGGACCGACCGCGGTCGTCGTCTCGCCGCGTGCGAGGCGCAGCGCGTTCGCGTAGCAGGTGTTGGCGCCGGCGATTTCACCCTCGCCCTTGCGGCAGTCGCCCAGCACTTCCCACGCCAGCGGAGACTCGGCCAGTGCAAGCGACCGCTCCAACATTTCCTCAGCCTTGTTCCACTGTGATTGCTGGCCGTATAGACGGCCAATCGAAGTCAGCAGAGCGGGACTGTTGGGCGCTATTGCCAGCCAACCCTCGGCCTTCTGCGTACGAATCGACACTTCCGCATTGCCGAGATCGCCATAAATTTCGGCGAGCAGTTCGCTCCATTCACGGCGCTGGACCGATTCGATTTCATCCATCGCCGCAAGCACCTGGCCGAGCGCGGCCGACCGCCGCGCGAACGCAGCGACGAGTTCCGGACGGCGACGTTGCGCGCGGGTGGCGGCGCTCCACAAAGCGTTGAGCCGGGTCGCATCGGGCGCGGCGACCAGCGCCGCAGCCAGCACGCGGGTTTCCAGCTCGGCCTGCGAGTCCGGCGTCAGCGACTGGCTGCGCGCAAGCGCCGGCAGCGCGTCCAACGCGGCCTGCGTGTCGCCTGCGGCAAGTGCGCTGTCGATGAGCAGGTGCGAGCCACGCGGCGACAGTTCGCCAGCCGCCACCTTGGACTTGAGCAGGGCGAGTGCATCCGCGTTGCGTCCGTTCTCCATCAGGATGCGTGCGCGCAATGCGTCTGCGGCACGCATGCCGTTTACGCCGACATCATCGAGTACCTGGGTCGCACGTTCCCCGGCGCCGCGCTCATGCGCAGCGCGCGCCATGACCAGCAAGGCCGGTGTGCGGAAGGCATCGTGGTTAGCGGCCTTGGCCAGATCGCGTTCGGCCTGCGCGTAGTCGCCTTCGACGAACGCGGTGATGCCGCCGGCGAGACGTTCGCGGCCGCGCCGCTTGACCGCACGACCCCAATAGCGGAACGGCCAGCGCAGCAGATGCCAGATGGCCGTCAGTACGGCCCACAGCAGCAACAGACTCGCGATTGCAACGACCACACTCGTTTCGATCGTGGTGCCGCGTATGCGCACTTGCAGATAACCCGGATCGGCGGCGAGCCAATGCCAGGCCAGCGCCGCGGCGACCGCGACGATGAGCAGGAGGAGAATCGTGCGCCAGAGTTTCATGCGTCGGCCTCCGCCTGTTTCGGCGACAACGCGCCGCGCTTGTCATCCGTCGTCGGTGTCTGCACGGGCGTCGCGGCGCGCGGTTGCGCCAGCGCACGCGTCGCCCGCAGGTTGCGAAGTTCCTTCAATGCGCTGCCGAGTTCGGGCAGGGCCGGCGCAAGCGGCTGAGCCCCGATGCGATCGAGTTCGGCGAGTGCGTCCTTGGTGGGTGCGGCCTGTGCGTCGAAACCGGCAACGATGCCGTCGTGCGCGCGCGTCAAAGCGGCCTTGTAGCCATCCGAATCGCGCGCGAGCAGGGCCACTTCGGCGGCACGCAGGTCGATCGCTGCAAGCGAGCGATTCAGGCCGACGTCGCGCGATGCGCCCGAGTCCGCGTCGCTGCTGTGGCTGATACGCACGAACTGCGCGACGAAACCCCGCCAGCCCGAGGCAGGCGCCGCGTCGTCCGCCGTTGCGCGCTCGGTCGGCAGGCTGGGCAACGCGGCGCGCACGCGCTCGATAGCGCTGATCGCAGCGTGCGTCTCAACCGGCTTGCTCGCTTCGAGCGCATGCAATTCCGCGCCGATGGTCTGCCGGACCGACGAAAACACCGGATCCTCGGCTGCTGCCAGCGAGGAATCGGCAAGCTTGTACGCGGCCATCGCGGCCTGCGCATCCTGGAACAATGCGAGGCGCTCCTGCGCCTGGCTCAACAGGAATTCGGCCTCGTTCAAGGCCAGCGCATCCCGACCCGTCAGGCGTTGTTCGGCGAGATTGGCGACCGCGTCTTCGAGATGACGCGAGCGTTCACCGAGTCCGAGCATCTCTTCCCGCATGGCCTTGTTGACGCCGTCGGCATCGCTGAGGCGCGTGCGCAAGGATTCGAAATCACGTTTGCGCTGCTGCTCACCGCGCGCGAGTTCATCGATGCGCGCTGCGAGCTCGCTGCGCAGACCTGCCTGCACATCGGCCTGTCCGTGTTCGACCACATATGCGCGCCACAGCCCGATGCCGCCCACCGTCAAGGCCAGCAGCGCCAGCACGGTGGCGACACCGGAACCGCCGCGGGCCACATCGGCGCGACTGTTCGACGCGGCTGATTTCGATTCGACCGCAGGCGCGGGCAGCAGATTCGTGGAGTCTTCTCTCATGCGCGCATGCTAGCCGAACTGCGCCGCTGCGGCAGCATCGGCGCGACACGGAAGCGTCACAATCGATGCCGGGCCAGCGCCTTGCAAGCCGCGTCAAGCAGGTCATCCGCAGATGCGGAGACGGCCATGCGCACATCCTTGAAACCCTGCTCTTCGGCGACCGCCGCGAGCCTCGCGCTGCTGACGATGAGGATCTGGTGACGCAGGCGCGCAAGCAGCGGCGGTGGTAGCAAGGCCACGAGGTTGACGAGCGCCTCGGCGCTCGAAATCAAGGTGATCAGGGGATCGCTTGCACGCGCGAGCGCGTCGAAATGGCGCCGGTTAAGCCGCGGCGGTCCACGTTCGTAAACGTGGATCGACTCGACGTGTGCGCCGCGCTCGCGCAAGGTTGATGCGATCAGGCCGCGACCGTCCGCTGCGCCGATCAAGGCGATATGGCGATCGCGCACATGGGTCAATTCAGGCAATTGGAGCAGGCCTTCGCTGTCGATGCGGTCGGAGGGCACGATTGCGCGAATACCGCGGCGCGCCAGCGCGCGTTGAGTTCCGGCGCCGATGCCGAATACGCGTGCGCCGCGCGGGAGACGCAATGGAGGAACCAGGCGAAATGCAAAGCGCACGGCGGCAGGACTGCTGAATATCCAGTCCTGCGCGCTCGCGTCGGCGAGCAACTTGCCAGCGGCCTGCTGCAAATCCGATGGTTGGCGCAACGACAGGCCGGGCAGCCCGAGCGCACGGCCGCCGAGGGCCTCGACCTTCCTGCGCAAGGAAATCGCGGCATCGGCTGGCCGCGTGATGATCACGTTGGCGCTGGCCAGCGGAAATTTGAGCGGTGGAGAGCGCAGGACTTTCAAGGCTTTGACGGGCAGCTGCCCTTATAATGGGGGGTTGCATCATACGCAGCAGGGCGCCGGGCTATCCCGTGCGACTCGGCACAAGCGGTACGCAGCACGCATAGTCCGATATTCACAGGGAAGATTTTCATGAATTTGCGCAATTCATTGCTGTTGGCAGCGCTCATCGGGGTCGCGACAGCTGCAGTACCCGCCACCGCGGCTGCGGATTCGTCGCTGCGCGTCGTCCCCTTGCACGATCTGGCCGCGCAAATCTATGCGGCGGCCGACGACGTGAGCCAGGCGCGCGAGCAGCATCGCTCCATGGCTGACGTCGCGGCGAACCTGCGCGAGTTGCGCGGCGCCTTTGATGCTGCAACGCACGCCAATTCGCCCGGCCGGGCGCACGCCGACGAAGTTTTCGCGAACAAGCTGCGTGAACTGGCACCGTTGCTCGCGAGCATCGAGCACGCCATCAACACGAAGCAGGCGGGCAACATTCCGAGTTTGGTACCCGCGCACCTGCCGGCTGCGTTGCGTGCTCGCTTCGGCGTGGTCGATGAGCACGATGGCGGCGCGTGCGATCACGCGCTTGGCCTTGGCGCAGGCATCGAAGTCGATGGTCGCCTGCGTGAACGGGGTGAAGTCTGGTTTCGCTTCGAAGCGAAGGGGCCGGCACTGTATCGCGTGAGCACGGCTGCAACGCCGCTCGATACGGAAATTGCGGTGTATGCGCGCTGTCCGAAAACGACGGAGGAAGCTCCACTCAGTGCGAACGACGATGCATTCGGTCTTGCTGCGGCCGCACCGATCGACCTGCTCAGTACGCCTGGGCCGCGATGGGTTCGCGTGCGCAATCTCGGGCCGAAAGGTGCTGTTGCCGTTCAGGTGCAAAGTGCGGGCACCATCAGCGGACGGGTCACGGATTTGCGAACGGGCGCTTCGCTGGCGAACGCGCGCGTCCGCCTGTTCGATCAGGACGGTTCCTATGCCACTGGAGGATATCCCGATGCAAACGGGAATTTCACCACCACCGTGACCGCAGGCAGTTATCACGCCGTTGCAGGCGCCGACCATCATCTGATTCAGGTATGGCCGCAGGGATATTGCACCAACAACTACTACGATCTCGACAATTGCGATTTGTCGCATGCGGCATTGATCGTCGTTACCGCCAACACCCTGACACCAGGCGTCAACTTCGCGCTTGATCCTGGCGCACGCATCAGCGGGCGCATTCGCGATCACCTGACCGGATTGGCAGCCACGGATGCACACGTCACCCTTTACGACAATGCCGGCCAGCCGTCCGATTCCGCGTCCGTGGACGATGCGGGACGCTACGACTTCCAGGCGCTACTTGGCGGCGTTCACTATGCACTTGCGACGTCGCCGACGCATATGCCGCAGCTCTACGCGAACATGAATTGCATGCTGGCCAACTGCAGTGCGCTTGCGGGAACGCCGATTCCGGTTGGTTCCGACGCCGTCGTGCAGAATGTCGATTTCGATTTGAAGCCGTACCTTTACCTGAATGTCGCGGTGCACCTCGTTGATGATGGCGATGCCAACTATTCCACGGTCAACGTGTACAACACTGCGGGCGCGCTCGTACTGTCCCAGGCTGCCTACGGTCCGCCAACCCCGAGTGCAATCGGACCGTTCGACCCCGGCACTTATCGGGTGACCGCCAGTTCCAGCGGCCATTTGCCGCAGTTGTACAACCAGATCGATTGCGCCGCCGATTGCGTCTCCAATCTTGCCAGCGGTACACCCGTGACGCTCGCGAACGGCAGCCCTGCACCCACCCTTGCGTTCAATCTGAAACCGACCCCGACGGTGTCGGGCAAAATCACCGACAGCGTCAGCGGGGCAGGGCTCTTCGATGCCAGTGTGCTTCTGGTTTCCACGAGCGGCAGCGGATACGCAATCCGCACCTCCACGGCACCGGACGGAACCTATTTGCTCTCGCGGATAAACCCCGGAAGCTACTACGTGATTGCCAGAAGCGACGATCACCATGACGAGGCGTATCCAAACGCTTCGTGCCTCGATTTCGCGTACGACTCGACCGGCTGCTCGCTTGCCCAGGCGCAGCCCTTGGTGATCAGCTTGAGTGCGGCCAATCTGACACACATCGACATGGCGCTTTCGCGCAACTCGTCGATTGCCGGCAAAATGCATTATCGGGCGTTGGGCACCGCGTATTTTCCGATCCAGAGCGCATCCGTCCTCGTATACGACTCTCAAGGGCACTTCGTCGCCTCGAGCTTCACCGACGAGAATGGCGGCTATCTCATCAAGGACCTGGTCCCCGGTACGTACTATGCCGCGACATCCGACTACCGATATTTCGGGCAAGCCTACGGCGGTGTGAACTGCCCTGTTCCAAACCAGGCGTGTGATCCAACGGGAGGCATGCCGATCGTGCTGGGTAGCGCCCAAGATATCGTCGGCATCGACTTGGATCCGATAGCAAACTCGCTCATCGTCGGCCGGGTGACGAATGCGACAACCGGACAGGGAATAGCAGGCGCGGCCCTGGACATATGGGACGGTAGCAACAACGAGTACTGCTCGAGCACTGCGGCTGACGCGAACGGTTACTACCTGGCCGGCAATGCCAACTATTCCTGCAATCAGAGCGTTGCGTTCAAAGTCTCCTCGGACGCGGGCTCTTCGTTCATCAACCAGGTTTTCAGCGGGGTCAACTGTCCGACCGGCCCCGCCTACCTTGGTCTTTGCTCGCTTGCGAACGCAACCCGGATCACGGTGCCCACCACGCAACCACAACCCATCGTCGCGAACTTCGTGCTGCACCCGAATGATGTTGTGTTTGCGAACGGGTTCGACTAGATGCGCATGCACGACCCCGCTACACCAAACGCCGCGCACGGCAACGGCAAGCCGGTATCGATCAGCGATAGCCGGAGGCCACCCGCGGGAGGGATCAGCGCCTTGCAAGCGCACCTGCTTGCAGACATTCCACTGGCACGCGCGATGTCCCTCACCGTCGATGCCTACGACGGCGACGCACTGACCATGGGCGCACCGCTGGCGCCGAACATCAACGACAAGGGCTGCGCCTTTGGCGGCAGCCTTGCCAGCCTGATGACCCTGGCAGGCTGGGGTCTGGTCAAGCTCGCCGTCGATGCCAAAGGCATCGATTGCGATATCTATGTGCAGGACAGCGCGATCCGCTATCTGGCACCGGTGTGGCAAGACTTCCGCACCGTGGCGCAGCTTGCCCACGGTGATACGTTTGCGGATTTCTTCAGCGCCCTCACGTCGCGCGGCAAGGGTCGCCTGCGCGTGCGCTGCGTCGTGCCACTGGCTGACGGCACGGAAGCTGCGACGCTGGACGCGCGCTTCGTGGCGCTCGCGAAACGCTGACGCGCACGCTACATTGCGATCCTGTCGTGCAAGGGAGGTTCGCCATGCGTCGCAATCTGATCGCTGCATCGATCGTGCTGTCCAGCCTGCTGCTTGGCGCGTGCGCGACCGAGGACATGCGTTCCAAGCAAACCGTTCTCGACGAGACCCTGCTGCGCTATGCCGCGACCATCCGCTGGGGCGACGTGGCCGCGGCACAGGCGTTTATCGACCCGAAGGTGTTGGCGGAACACCCGCCGACTGCGCTCGAACTCGCGCGCTTCAAACAGGTGCAGGTCACCGGTTACAACGAGCAGCCGCCAACTCCGGTTGGCGAGATCGAGGTGCGCCAGACCGTCGAGATCGGTTTGGTCAACATCGCCTCGCAAGCGGCACGCAGCGTAGTCGACCACCAGGTGTGGCACTACGACGCGGCGACCAAGCGGTGGTGGCTGATGACCGGTCTTCCGGATATTTCACGACGCGAGTGACGCGAGTCGCCGATGGCGACACCCACGGATCGAGGCCCGCAACGGTGGCGCGGCCGGCGCCGCTCTTGGATAATCCGCGGCCGCGGCGCTGCGCGCCTTCATTCGCGAATCCCATGTCCGACATCCTGCACCGCCTGCCCGAGTTTCTCGGCAACCATTTCTATCTGACGCTCGGCCTGATCGGCGTGATTGTTGCGCTGGCGGTCACCGAAGCGCAGCGCTTCACGCGCGGCTATACCGCGCTGACTCCGGCCGGCCTGACCCAGCTGATCAATCGCGAGGATGCGTTGTTGATCGACGTGTCGACCCAGGCAGATTTTGAAAAGGGGCATATTCCCGGCGCCAAGGCGGTTGCCATGGGCCAGTTCGATCCGGAGAGCAAGGATCTGGCAAAAGCCCGAGAACTGCCGGTGGCAATCGTCTGTCGTACCGGGCAGTCGTCGGCGCAAGCCGCCCAACGACTGAAGAAGGCCGGTTTCACGAAGGTGTTCTGGCTTGAAGGCGGCATGGGTTCGTGGAGCGAAGCGCAGATGCCGCAGGCGAAGGGCCGCGCTTGAGCAACCTTCGCGGCGCGACGACACGCCGTGCTGGCGGACGAGTGTCGTGCTACGTTCCATCCCCTGCCCGCCCCGCTGGCGCCGAGCGTCTGCGCCAAACGGTCGGCCTCTGAGGGAGGTCCGTCATGCATGTTGCGCCGTCTTCACTACGTTTCACCCACCTGTTCGCCGCTCTGCTCGCCTTGGCGACACCGCTCGCGTTCGGCACGGCCGAGGTCCCACGTGATCCGCACATCGGCTCGGCGAATGTCGCGTTCGCCGACCCGCTGATCCCTTCACCGCTGACAACGCCCTGCACGGTCACGTTGTTCGAGAACCAGCAGTTCGCCGATTTCAACGCGAAACCTTTCAACTACACGCCCCCTGCAGCCTGCACGGGACCCTGGCAGAAGGTCGTGCTCAGCGTCGATTACTCCGTCTCTATGGGACGCCAGTTCGATCGCACCGCCACTATCTGGCTCGGCGGCGCCATCCTCTACTTCGGCACAACCCAGGAGCCATCGGCGACCGTTACACCGTCCTGGCATGTCGAGCGCGACCTGACCGACTACAGCCCCTTGTTCGCAGACGCGAGCGGCGGCCGGGCGATCCTCGGCAACTTCGTCGGCAATTCGGGTGGCGTCGACTACACCGGCATCCTCTTCGGTACCGCCACGCTGAAGTTTTATCCATTGGCGCTGGCCGTGCCCGACCATCCGCCACGGCCCGATCGCTTGCTGCCGTTGGCCGGCAGCGCCGAGGGCAGCACGGCTGATCTCGCGTCCACGGATGCGCGGCTATCGATCACCTTCGACGCGTTGCCGACCAATATCGAGCGCGCATTTCTCGATGTGTATGCGCAGAGTCAGGGCGGCGACGAATTCTGGTTCTTCAATCTTCCGAACGACATTGCCGGCACGTTCGGAGATGGCGGCGGCACCGCATTCCGTGAAACCGAAATCAGCATCGACGATCACCCCGCCGGTGTCGCACCGGTTTCTCCGTGGATCTATACCGGCGGCGCCGATCCGCTGCTGTGGCGCCCCATCCCTGGCGTGCAGACACTTGCCTTCGAACCCTATCGCGTCGACCTGACGCCGTTCGCCGGCCTGCTTAGCGACGGTCAGCCACATACGATCTCGCTCGGCGTGTTCAATGCGCAGGATCATTTCTCCGCGGCGGCGAACCTCCTGCTGTACCTCGATCACGGCGCCGATCACGTGAGCGGAAGCGTCACCATCAATACCTTGGCGCCACCGGTGCCACAGGTCGTCGAGGACATCAGCACAAACGGCGACTCCACCAGCGGAACCGCTACGGTGACGTCGAGTCGCGCCTTCACGATCGCGGGTACGCTGACTACGTCGCACGGCGTCGTCACGACGAAAATCGAACAGGCCGTCGCGTTTTCGAGCGTGCAACAGCTGGCGACATCGAGCACGCTATACCAGCAAGACACGGTCCAGAACACGACCGTCGACTCGACCACCACGCGGACATCGGGTGCGGCAACCAGCATCCTGCATGAACAGCACAGCTATCCGCTCACCTTCAACTACGACGACGGCCCGGGCGCGGACGGCAACGAAGTGCTCGCCACCCACGTCGATCAGGCGTTCAAGCAACAGGTCGATATCGGCTATCAGGGCTACACCGCGCGCACGGCCGGTCGCGACAACCATGTCATCACCAGCGCATCGCGCTTCTTCGACGCGGACGGCAACAATACGGATCTGCAAGCGGACGCGATCCAGAGCTATACCTACAGCGATCCGTTTGGCGCCTGCTACAGCCGGCGGATCAGTGCCAGTCGGCGTGGCCTCACGCTGCCGGGCGCGCTTACCGCGCTCAGCGATGGTTCCGGCTGCCCGCAAGGAGCGAATACGCTGTCGTGGTTCGACATCTACTACAACTACGGTTCGTCGGTGACCGCCGCCAGCGTGCAGTTGCTGCCCTAGACGCCTGTCGGCGTCGCACGAACTGCGCACCCGCCCTGACCCCGGCGGGTGCGAAGCCCGCGCGTACATGGGATAATCGCTGTCCTTTTCCATTTACTTTGAGCAATCCCATGGCAGACAACACCAACGGCGCGGCCAACGGCCAGGCGCTTCCGCAGACGGGCCAGGCCCAGCTGAACCTCCAGCGCATCTA
>JBDSNK010000292.1:0-6541 GCA_039915385.1 Dokdonella sp. | reverse complement strand
AGTTCGACATAGAGATTCCCCTGATTGTCGGCGATGACATTGCCATGGCAGTTATCGCTGCGGTCGGCAGCAAATACGTGCTCCCATATCACATCGCCACTGGCTGCATCGAGTATGGTCAGGCTATTGCATCCGAGACTCGCAAGACGGCCGCTCCCCGCGTTGGCAAGCCAGCCCGTGGGCAAATCACGGGACCATGCAATTGATCCATTCGCAGCGACATGAACCACGCGATCCTCAAAGTCGCCGCTGTCGCGAACGCCCAGCGCAAGGAACGCATCGCCCCCGTCCTGCAATAGTGCCGCATAAGCTTCCAAGTGGGCATGGCTCGACCAACGCAATGCGCCGGAGTTGCCCAGGCGAACGAATGTTTCCTCTGGATAGGAGTAGCGGACATTGAAGGCGTGGAACAGGACGTCGCCATTCGCTCCAAAAGCGACCGCAGCCATCGGCTTGCGCGGGCTCGGCTGGGGCACATAGGTGATCAGCGTCGCCGGTGCCTGCACGATCCAGTCGTTGCGCCAAATTTCGCTCGCCCACGCATGCGGCGCGCCCAGAACAGCCATCATCGACACAGCCATGAGGCCAAAGAGTGCATTCCTGTATTGCATCGACCTGCTTCCCTTTTCATCTCTCTGGAAAAACAAAAAGCCCGCGCCGCCCCAGGCGACGTTTCGACCACGAAGCGGACCACGGGCTCGTGCGAGGTGCAGCGAACGCTACTTGAAGATTTCCTTGTTCTTCGCATAGGTCATCGCCTGCTGGCGCGTGACCAGACCGCGCTTGACCATGTCCTGCAGGCACTGGTCGAGAGTCTGCATGCCGTACTGGCTGCCGGTCTGGATCGCCGAGTACATCTGCGCGACCTTGTCTTCGCGGATCAGGTTGCGGATCGCGGGCATGCCGACCATGATTTCGTGCGCGGCGGTACGGCCACCGCCGACTTTCTTCAGCAGCGACTGCGATATCACTGCGCGCAGTGATTCCGACAACATGGATCGCACCATCGGCTTTTCGCCGGCCGGGAACACGTCGATGATGCGGTCGATCGTCTTCGCGGCGGAACTCGTGTGCAGGGTCGCGAACACCAGATGTCCGGTCTCCGCGGCAGTGAGCGCGAGACGAATGGTTTCCAGATCGCGCAGCTCGCCGACGAGGATGTAATCTGGATCTTCGCGCAGCGCCGAGCGCAGCGCTTCGTTGAACCCGTGCGTGTCGCGGTGCACTTCGCGCTGGTTGATCAGACATTTCTGCGAGGTGTGCACGAATTCGATCGGATCCTCGACCGAGAGGATGTGGCCGTATTCGTTCTTGTTGACATGGTCGACCATCGCCGCGAGCGTGGTGGACTTGCCGGAGCCGGTCGGACCAGTCACCAGAATCAGTCCCTGCGGCTGGTCGATCAGTTCCTTGAAGATACGCGGGCAACCGAGGTCTTCGAGGGTGAGCACTTCGGATGGAATCGTACGGAACACGGCGCCGGCGCCGCGGTTCTGGTTGAATGCGTTGACGCGGAAGCGCGCCAGCGAAGGGATTTCAAACGAGAAGTCGACCTCGAGGAATTCCTCGTAGTCGCGGCGCTGCTTGTCCGACATGATGTCGTAGATCAGCGAGTGGATCTGTTTGTGCTCGAGCGCCGGGATGTTGATGCGGCGTACGTCACCATCGACGCGGATCATCGGTGGCAGACCCGCAGACAGATGCAGGTCGGACGCCTTGTTCTTGACCGAAAAGGCCAGCAGCTCGGCAATATCCATGCTCTCTTCCCCTGAAACGCAACAGCGCACAGCGGCGCCCGGTTGCGGCAGTATAGCCATATGAATTCCAGACAGTGCGCGGCCTTGCGATGAATTTCTGCGAAACAGCCTACCGTTCCGTGATCGGCCGCATCGGGGCGGTTCACAAGCCGCATGCGGGCGCCGAGTCGGCGAGGCTCCTCGCTGTTTCCAAGACCCAGCCGGCCGACGCTATCCGCGCATTGGCCGGGTTGGGGCAGCGTGCTTTCGGCGAGAATTACGTGCAGGAGGCGATGGCGAAGCAGCGCGAACTGGCCGATCTCGATCTTGAATGGCATCTGATCGGGCCATTGCAATCGAACAAATGCCGCGACGTCGCCGAGAATTTCGATTGGTTGCAGAGCCTCGATCGGGCCAAGCTGATCGAGCCGCTGGCGCGCTATCGAGCGCACGACCGCGCACCGCTGAACGTGCTGATCCAGGTCAATATCGACGACGAAGCAAGCAAGTCCGGCTGCGCACCGACGGCGGTGCCTGATCTGGCCCACGCCATCGGCGCGACAACCGCCTTGCGGCTGCGCGGACTGATGGCGATTCCGGCGCCGGTCCCGGATCTCGCCCGGCGCCGCGATGCGTTTTGCCGCATGCGTGCGCTGTTCGATGAGCTTCGCATGACGCGCACCGGCATCGACACCCTGTCGATGGGCATGTCCGACGACTTCGAACTGGCGATTGCCGAAGGCGCGACGATGGTACGCGTCGGCAGCCTGCTGTTCGGGCAGCGAGCGTCGCCAGGCCCCCGATATCCAACGACCTGAGGCAATGGCCGCGGGTTACTATTCCGCGCCAGCGATCGTCCTGAACAGCCGCCCCGGAGAACCGATGTCGTCTCCTGCTACGTCCCGCCCTTCACCGTCCCGCCTCGCCTTTGTCGGCGGCGGCAACATGGCGCGCAGCCTGATCGGTGCCTTGATCCGCGCCGGTACGCGCGCCCAAGCAATTGCAGTGGCCGAGCCCAACGCTGACCTGCGTGCAGCGCTTTCGCGCGATTTCGACGTATTCACCCATGAGCATGCGCGCGACGCCGCGCGCGGCGCGGACGTGCTGGTGCTGGCGGTCAAGCCGCAAGTGCTCAAGTCCGTGTGTGCGGACATCGCCGACGTCGTCGCCGATGCACGGCCGCTGGTGATTTCAATCGCCGCCGGCATCCGCATCGAACAGTTGCGCGACTGGCTCGGCAACGAACTTCCGATCGTGCGCAGCATGCCGAATACGCCAGCGCTGATCGGCGCCGGCGCGACCGGATTGTTTGCGAACGATGCCGCCAGTGCCGAGCAACGTGTGCAGGCCGAGGCGATACTCGGCACGGCCGGCAGCACGGTATGGATCGACCACGAAAACCAGATGGACACGGTCACCGCGTTGTCGGGTTCGGGGCCGGCGTATTTCTTCCTTCTGGTCGAGGCACTCGAGGATGCCGCGGTCGCGCAAGGTCTGCCGCGCGCAACCGCGCGCGCGCTGGCCACGCAAACCTGTCTCGGTGCTGGTCGCATGCTGGTCGAGGATGGCGAGCCGCCGACGGTCTTGCGCGAACGCGTGACGTCGCCAGGTGGCACCACCGCCGCAGCGCTGGATGCGTTCGCCAGCGGTGGCCTGCGCGACCTGGTTGCGAAGGCGATCGACGCGGCGACCCGCCGCGGGCGCGAATTGTCCGAAAAATATTCCTGACCATTCTGTGGGAGCAACTGTCTGTAGGAGCGGCTTCAGCCGCGATGCTTTTGTCATAAGAGGATAGCGGCTGAAGCCGCTCCCACAACCGATGATTCGATTTCGCTGCTGCAATCCCACGAGATCCACAGAACACGATGAGTTACTTCGCCAACGCCGGCCAGATCCTGATCACCTTCGCGTTCGGTGCGCTGATCGCACTGCTCGTGCTGCGCGTGCTGCTGCAAATCGTGCGCGCGAATTTCTACAACCCGATCTGCCAGTTCCTCTACAAGCTCACCAATCCGGTGCTGATGCCGCTGCGCAAGCTGATCCCGGCATGGCGCAATGTGGATATCGCCGGCATCGTGCTCGCGTGGCTGTTGACCGCGATCAAGCTCGCACTGCTGTATGCGCTCGCAGGACAAAGCCTCGGAATAGTCGGCCTCGGCGTGATGGCGCTCGCCGACCTGATCGACTTCGTGCTGATGCTGTATCTGGGCGTGATGCTTGTCTACGTGTTGCTATCGTTCATCAGCGTGGAACGCTCCAATCCGATCGTGCCCTTGGTGCACCAGTTGATCGAACCCATTCTGCGCCCAGTGCGCAGGCGCCTGCCGACACTGGGCGGCCTCGACTTTTCGCCAATGCTGGTCTGGCTGGTCATCCTGCTTGCACGCGTGCTGATCGTCGGACCGATCCTCGACGTCGGATTGCGCCTCGCACAGGCGGCGTAGCGAGATCTGAGCGAGCCAATGTCTGTGGGAGCAACTGTCTGCGGGAGCGGCTTCAGCCGCGATGCTTTTCCACATGCGTCGTGCACCATCCCCACCCAACCCTCCCCTTGAAGGGGAGGGCTTGAGCTCGCTGCTTTGACGTCCTCGCTTTGAAGGGGACCGGAGCGCGCTGCTTTGAAGTCCTCACCTTAGGGGAGGATTTAGGTGGGATGGTGTTTTCGACATGCAGCCTGGCGGTTGCAGCCGCCGCCGCGAAATCACGGATTGCGCGCCGCCCATGCCGCAATCACGCGGTGCATTGCATCAAGGCCATCAAACAATGCAGCCGGCCCCGGCTGCAGGATGATTGGTGACTTGATCTCGTGCAGTTCGCCATCGCGCACGGCCGGAATTGCGTTCCAGCCGGCGCGCGCCGCCACACGTTCGGGGCGAAATTTCTTGCCACACCAGGAACCGAAAATGATGTCGGGCGCCTGCCGCACGACCTCGCCCTGATCAGCCAGGATACGGTGCTTGGCCAGCGACTCGGCTGCCTGCGCCGGAAACACGTCATCACCGCCGGCGATACGCATCAGTTCGGCGACCCAGCGAATGCCTGTGATCAGCGGGTCGTCCCATTCCTCGAAATAGACGCGCGGGCGACGCGGCAATGCAGCCGCAGCCTGCTCGACTTGTGCCAGGTGTGCTTCGGCGCGCAGCGCGTACGCTTCCGCACGCTCGTGCGCACCGACCATCGCACCCAGCCGGCGGATGTAGTCGAGGATGCCAGCGACGCTGCGATGATTGCTGATCCAGACTTCGACACCGGCCTTGATCAGGTCGCGCGCGATGTCGGCCTGGATGTCGGAGAAACCAACGACAAAATCCGGATCCAGCTTGAGGATCTCGTCGATCTTCGCGCTGGTGAACGCCGATACCTTCGGCTTTTCCTTGCGCGCGCGCGCCGGCCGCACGGTAAAACCCGAAATGCCGACGATGCGGTCCTGCTCACCGAGCGCATACAGCACTTCAGTCGGTTCTTCGGTCAGGCAGACGATGCGTTGGGGGCCATGCATAGGTATGGAGATCAGAGCTGAGAAGCGGAACCGGCCACTGCAAGGTAATTCCGACGTCCCGCTACGGGAACAGCATTCCCTTCGTCCAACGCACCCCATCGCTCGAATAACACACGCGTTCGTGCAGGCGAAAGCTCGCGCCATACCAGAATTCGATGCGATCGGGCACGACCAGATAGCCGCCCCAATGCGGCGGTCGCGGTACCGGCATATCGGCGAACCGTCGTTCGACCTGCTCGATGCATACCTCGAACTCCTCGCGACGCGCCAGCGGCCGCGATTGCGCCGACGCCCACGCACCGATCTGGCTGCCACGCGGACGCGTCGCGAAATAGGCGTCGGATTCTTCTGCCGACAGACGTTCGACGGCGCCTTCGACGCGCACCTGCACGCCATCGCGCAAAGTCTTCCAGTGGAAGCACAGCGCGGCCTGCGGATGTGCGGCGAGCTGCATTCCCTTGGCACTTTCGTAGTTGGTGAAGAATCGGAAGCCCTGCGCGTCGACCCCCTTGAGCAGCACGATGCGCGCGGACAAGCGACCGTCGTGCGATGTCGCCAGCGACATGGCCGTCGGCTCGGGATCACCGGCGGCGCGCGCCTCATCGAGCAGGTTGCAAAAGGATGCCAGTGCCTGCTGATACAGTGCTTCGGGTTCAGTGCGAGAAGGTGCGTTTGTCATGGCGGACGATGCTAGCACGCAGGTCGGCTACGCCGACGCGATCGTCGAGGCGGTACTCGACGGCGCCATCGCCCGCATGCTTGCGCGATCGTCTGCAGCGAACTCGCCATGGCTGGTCGGTCTGTCGGGCCTGCAGGGCAGCGGCAAGAGCACGATTGCGCGCCAGTTGGTCGCGCACGCCGATGCACGCGGAATCCGCGCGCAAATCCTCTCGCTTGACGATTTCTATCTGGGCCGTCGCGCGCGTGCTCGCCTTGCGCGCTTCATCCATCCTTTGCTGGCAACACGCGGCGTGCCCGGCACGCACGACATCGGCCTGCTCTTGCGCAGCGTGAGTGACCTCGCCCACGCGAGCGAACGCAGGCCCGTCGCGCTAACGCGTTTCGACAAGGGTCGCGACACGCGTCTGCCGCCTTCGCGCTGGCGCCAGGTGACGAAGCGACCGCATCTGATGGTGCTCGAAGGCTGGTGCGTCGGCGTGCCACCGCAGTCGGCGCGCGCGCTTGCTCGTCCGCTCAATGCATTGGAGCGCGACGAGGATCGCGATGGGCGCTGGCGGCGCTGGGTGAATGCGCAGCTGGCGGATACGTACGCGAACCTGTGGAAGAAAATCGATGCCTTGATCGT